>CAZBSJ010000234.1:0-2993 GCA_964494165.1 uncultured Nitrospiraceae bacterium | reverse complement strand
CATGAATGGATTGATGACCCTGAAAAAAAGGTTGAAAGGCATGACATCACAAAGATTTACGAGTACGGGAAGATGATAGAGGAAAAATACGGCAAGGAAGCGCGCTTCAGGAATATCTCAAGCATATTCATGATGATGTGAAGGCGAAGTTTGACCATATACAGGAAGACCTCAAGAAGTCGATTGCTGACACGCTTGCATATTTCGGGGTCAAATAACAGGAGGCTAAAATGAACTATAAGATTAAGGATGCAGACATCAACCTGCTTAGAAAAGCAGGAGTCTCAGAGGACGATATTAAGCATTGTGTTAAAGTGGCTGAAAAGGCATTGGAGATTGCGCAGAGAACTGGAACTGATGTGGATATGGATCTCGTTGGAAGGGGCGCATTATTTCATGACCTTGGAAAGGCAAAGACTCATGAAATTGTGCATGGCATGCTCGGAGCCGAGATAGGCGAAAATATGGGGTTGCCGAAAGAGATAACAGACATTATGGAAAAACACATAAGAGGAGGCCTTACAGAGCCGGAGGCAAAAGAGCTTGGACTGCCGATTAAGGATTACACGCTGAAAAGGCTTGAGGAGAGAATCATCATCTATGCAGACAGGCTGGTGGACATTATTACTGACGGGATTGTTCAGATTGGCTCTGAACTTGAGGCAGAGACCAGATTCGAAGAGATACTCAGAAAATATCCGAAATACGGAAAAAATGAAAAGACCCTGATCCGGTATTTAGGCTATCACAGAGAAATACAGGGGTTGATGAAAAACAAAACAAAATAAAATAAATATGCATGGCAAGGCTGTTTTCGTCAGCATTAAACTGCCATTATGACAATACGAAAATTATTACAACATATAAGTCTTTTTGCATTTAAAGTGCTGAGACTTACGCTTTCCACAGGAGAGACTTCAGTCTCTTTAAAGAATACCCGTGAATTCTGGCGAAAACAGCCTTGCCATGCACAAAAAATAATTGTTTTCAGGATCATATGAGATTCAGCCCGTTTGTTCTTCTAAGCATATCAGGGCTTTTTGCAATATTCAGCTCTACAATATCAAAGAGCCCTGTGCTGCCGTTGTTCGCGTCGCATTTAGGCGCTGACCCTGCAGGGATAGGCCTTGTGGCGTCGATATCAGCCTTTACCGGCATCATCGCCAGCATTCCTGCAGGGATGTTTTCTGACAGGTGGGGACGGAAGAGGATGTTGATTTTTTCTGCTGTTGTTTTCTCAACTGCGCCATTCCTCTATATGTTTGTAACAAAGATATGGCAGCTTGCACTGGTCAGATTTTATCACGGATTTGCAACAGCCATATTTATCCCGGTAGCAATGGCGCTGGTGTCTGATCTTTTTCATAAAGAGCGCGGGGAAAAGATGGGATGGTTTTCAACCTCAACTCTGCTTGGCAGATTCATAGCTCCGATAGCAGGGGGAAGCATAATAGGGGCAATGGTCTTTAACCCCGGATTAAGTTATAAAGTCGTCTATCTTGTCTGCGGGGCAGCAGGAATTGCGGTTTTGTTCCTTGCATTGAGAATACCGGAGCCGGATTCCATAAGAAATAACAATAAAAGCTTTAAAGAAACCCTGCAAGCCTTTAAGTCAGTGATGTCAAACAGGACTATTCTTATCACCAGCATTGTAGAGGCAGCAATACTTTTTGCGTACGGCACATTTGAAACCTTTCTCCCTCTCTATTCGATTGAGATAGGCTTAAGCGCTTATGAGATTGGCGTGTTTCTTTCATCACAGGTTATCACGCTTGCGCTTACAAAGCCGATGATGGGGAGATTTTCTGACAGGCATGGAAGAAGACCGCAGATATTTGCCGGCGCCATAATCGGGGCTTTTTGCATTGCAGGCTTCAGTTTTTTTGTCTCGTTCATTCCATTATTGGTTTTAAGCATAATGTTTGGTTTAAGTCTTTCAATTGTAACTTCAGCAAGCTCTGCTTTTATTGCAGACCTGAGCAACAAAGGGACGCATGGGTCTGCGATGGGAATACTTGGGTCAATAATGGACATAGGCCACACAACAGGCCCTTTGGTTTCAGGCGTGGTCGCTGCATATTTCGGCTTTGGAATATCATTTTTAGGAGCGGCATTTGTGTTGGCTGTAATTGCTATCGTTTTTTTGTCGACAGTCAAATAATTACCAGATAATACAACTTTAGAATAGGCAGATGTTGAGAAAAAATTTATTTTTCGATACCTTAGTGTACCTCAAATTGATAACTACTACGTATGTTTTATTCAAAAAACAATTCAGGATAATCCCAATAAATTATCGAGTTAAATAAATTTTTGAGCAATGTCTGACTGTTCAGATAATTGCCAGATGTTATAATTATCTTCATGAAAATTGTTTCTGCAAATGGTCTGATTAAAGACTATGGTTCCCTTCGGGCAGTTGATAATGTAGCCTTTGATATCCGGCAGGGTGAATGCTTTGGATTTCTTGGTCCGAACGGCGCCGGCAAGACAACTGTTATGAGCATTATTTACTGCTTTTTCCCGCCGACATCCGGCATTGTGAAGGTGTTTGACAGCGATGTTGTTAAAAGGCCAAGCGAGATAAAATCAAGGATTGGGGTAATGCCTCAGGATGATAATCTTGACCCGGACCTTACCGTGCTTGAAAACCTCATTGTGTATGCGCGTTATTTTGATATTCCAAAAAAGAAATCTCTGCCCTTGGCTATGGAACTCCTTAGCTTTGTTGACCTGATGGAAAAGGCGCATGTGTACATAAAGCATCTTTCAGGCGGGATGAAGCGCAGGCTTATACTGGCCAGGTCATTAATAAATAATCCTGAATTGCTAATTCTCGATGAGCCGACAACAGGGCTGGACCCTCACAGCAGGCATTCTGTCTGGGCAAAGCTTAATCATCTGAAGGCAAAGGGCACGACTCTTATGCTTACCACACATTATATGGAGGAGGCAGAAAAGCTCTGCGACAGGGTGGCGATTATGGATTTAGG
>CAZBSJ010000233.1:0-3005 GCA_964494165.1 uncultured Nitrospiraceae bacterium | reverse complement strand
ATCCGTATGTTTTCAGGCACCTTAACCTCATATGTATTCTCTTTAAGCGCCCTTACAATACTTTGGAGCGTTGTCCTTTTCATATTGGGACATATCATGTCCTTCCTCAAAGGATAAAAGACCTTTTCAGGATTCTCTTTTCTTAACCTGTATAAAAGCCCTATCTCTGTTCCTACAACAAATTCTCTTTCGGAAGACGCCTTAGCGAACCTCAGCATACCTGATGTACTCGTTACATGGTCAGCCATCTCCAGCACTTCAAGTCTGCATTCAGGATGCGCCATGATAATCGCCTTTGGATGTTCTGCCCGTACTTTTTCCACATCCTCAGTCGTTACTCTCTCATGGACATGACAGAACCCGTCCCATGCGATTACTTTCTTCTTGGTATTTTTTGCCGCCCACATCGAAAGATTTTTGTCAGGGATACAAATAATCTTATCTTCAGGCAGAGATTCTATCACCTTAACGACATTTGCAGATGTGCAGCATATATCGCTTTCTGCCTTTACATCCGCCGTAGTGTTTACATATGCAACCACAGGGGCTCCGGGATGCTGCGCTTTAATATCCCTTAAAGTAAACTCAGGAGGGTATATATAACCCGGAGGGTTATCAAATCCGGGAAATCTTCTTATCACAGGCCTGGGAGAGCTTACCTTAATCATTTCTGCCATTGGGCAGCAGGCGTCTATCTCTGTTAAAAGCACTGTTTTTTCTGGTGACAGGATTGAAGCGCTTTCAGCCATAAAGTTTACTCCGGCAAAAACTATTGCATTACACTTTATTGTTGCGGCAGTCCTCGATAGTTCAAGTGAATCGCCTACAAAATCAGCGATGTCCTGAACCTCATCGCGCTGGTAATTATGCGAAATGATTATTGCGCGTCTTTCTTCTTTCAGTTTTAGGATTTCATCTTTAAGTCCGGCTTGAGCTGCTGAGGAAGGGTTCGAAATCTCTGGGGACATCAGAATTTAATAGAATCAGCGTTCCTCTTGGTGAGAGAACAATTTGTGAACAGGACAGATCCGTCCTCAAGGACTATTTTATAGATCTGTTCATTATTCTTTAAATTACTGGAGGAAAAGCCGGGGGAACTGCCATTGTACATGGAAAGAACTTTTTTCACATACTGTTTGGTCTCAGTTATGGGAGGCACATTACCATGTCTCTCAACGACGGTCGGGCCTGCATTATATGCTGCCAAAGCCAGCGTTAAATCGCCGTTAAATCTTTCAAGCAGGTATCTAAGATATCTTACACCGCCATCAATGTTATCCTCAGGATCAAACGGGTCTCTTACCCTCAGTTCATAAGCTGTCGTGGGCATTAATTGCATCAGCCCCATTGCGCCTTTCTTAGAAACAGCAAAGCGGTTTCCGTTTGATTCTGCCCTTATAACCGCAGCGATAAGTGAGGCATCCATATCATGCTCTCTTGATTTTTTGTCTATTATGTGCCTGAAATCTTCTTTTGGGCTGTTATACTGCTTTTTGCTAAAGACTTTAGGTGGTTCAGATTTCTTATATACAGCCTTATGTATCACGCTTTCTTTTTCAGCATTTCTTGTTGCCTTTTCGAATTTTTTGTTAGGCGGGGTATCAGTAAAAATGACTTCACCGTCATCGCTGACATATTTGTATATCTCGGCATTTGCCGCAGTTGCTATAAGTATTAATATCAAAAAAACCCTTATAATCATCCTGTTTAAATAGTACCCTTTTAAAATAATGACTGTCAACCTTCAAAAACTGGATTTGTGACCTGCGTCACAAAGGCTTAAAAACGATTACTGACAATGGAGGTAATGTGACATTTATCGAAAATGGCTTTCCATGCCAGGGGATATTTTCTGAATGTACATTCTCAGAGTTTCTCATATCACTCCCCCAGTATTCCTTTGAATCGCTGTTTAATATCTCGGAATAAACAGCTGCCCTTGGCACACCCACCCGGTAATTGTACCTTGGCACTGGAGTGAAATTACATATAAAGACAAGACAGTCATCCTGCCATTTTGCCCTTCTTATAAAGGATATTATGCTGAGATCTGCGTCGTGAAAGTCAATCCAGTCAAACCCCTGATAACTGAAATCTATCTGTGATAATGAATGCTCAGACCTGTACAGGTTGTTCAGGTCCTTAATATATTTATGGAGCTTTTTATGGGGCTCATACTGAAGCAGATGCCAGTCAAGGCTATTGTCAAAATTCCATTCATCCCACTGTCCGAATTCTCCTCCCATGAAAAGCAGCTTCTTGCCGGGATGGCCGTACATAAAGCCATACAATGCCCTCAGATTGGCGAATTTCTGCCACATGTCTCCAGGCATCTTGCTTAAAAGAGCAGCCTTGCCATGCACAACCTCATCATGCGACAGGACAAGCATAAAGTTTTCAGTAAACGCATAAAGCAGACCGAACGTCAGACTATTGTGATGGTACTTTCTGTGAACAGCTTCTTTTGAAAAATACTCAAGCATGTCATGCATCCAGCCCATATTCCACTTAAAGCTGAATCCGAGCCCGCCGAGATAAGTCATTCTTGAGACGCCGGGCCATGCTGTTGATTCCTCAGCAATGGTAAGTATTCCCGGATGCTCTTCATGCACAATCTCATTAAACCTCTGTAGAAAGTCTATTGCCTCAAGGTTCTCCCTCCCGCCGAACATGTTTGGTATCCACTCGCCCTCTTCTCTTGAATAATCAAGGTATATCATCGATGCAACAGCATCGACCCTTAAGCCGTCAATATGATATTTTTCCAGCCAGAAAAGGGCATTAGTGATAAGAAAATTCCGGACCTCATTCCTTCCATAATTAAAGATTAGCGTGCCCCAGTCTGTATGTTCCCCCAGTCTGGGGTCTTCGTGTTCATAAAGGCATGTGCCGTCAAAATAACCTAAGCCGTGAGCATCCTTTGGAAAATGGGCAGGAACCCAATCAAGGATAACACCAATGTCGTTCTGATGGCATTTATCCACAAAATACATGAAATCCTCAGG
>CAZBSJ010000232.1:0-3010 GCA_964494165.1 uncultured Nitrospiraceae bacterium | reverse complement strand
CAGTACAGGGATGTTGCAGGAAACGTTTCAACAAGCACAATTAGCGATAATATAATCCTTGATACAACGCCTCCTTCGGGCTCTGTCATTATCAACTCGGATGCGACCTACACCGGTTCAACCTCAGTAACGCTTGCGTTTTCATGTAATGACGCTTTGAGCGGATGCTCGCAGATGTGCATAAGCAACACAACTACATGTACAGCATGGGAAGCTGTTGCTTCAAGCAAGACATGGGCATTGGCTAGCAGCGCTGGCACAAAGACGGTTTATGTGCAGTACAGGGATGGGGCTGGAAATATATCAACAAATTACAGCGATACAATAGTGTTAGATACGATCCCTCCGACAGGCAATATAGTGATAAACAACGGAGACGCTTATACCAATTCCCCGTCAGTATCATTAACGCTTGCCTGCTCTGATGCCGCCGGCGGCTGTGATTCGATGCAGTTCAGCAACAATAACTCAGTCTGGTCTGGCTGGGAAACTTACAAGGCGAACAAGACTTGGTCTCTTTCAGGTGGAGACGGAGTAAAGACAGTCTATGTAAGGTTCAGGGATTTTGCCGGAAATATTTTGTCGTTGAGCAGCGCCATAACTCTTAATATAACTTTGAAGCCTGACCTTTCCGTCTCATCTGTTATTGTGCCGAGATCTGCCGGTTCAGGGCTTACGATAAATATTAGTGATACGACGGCAAATAGAGGCAAGGGCGGGGCAGGACGCTCAACCACCATGTTTTATTTTTCAATTGACAGCATACTTGATGACGATGATGAACTGATAGGAAGCAGGCAGGTTCCTGCGATTGCGCCGGGAGGAAGCAATACCGCAACTACTGTTGTAACAATCCCTCTTGATGTGGAAACAGGCATATATTACATCATTGCGGCAGCTGACGCTGATGAAATCGCAGATGAGGCAAATGAATCCAATAACAGAAGAGCAAAGGGGATAAGGATCGGCCCTGATTTGGCAGTGTCTGTAAGTGCGCCTTCGAAAATTGGGGTAGGGACTACAATAACGATAACGGATACCACGTCAAATAGGACAATGGGCATTGCGGAAGAATCCACAACAGGATTTTATCTCTCACGGGACACGATTTTGAGCGCTGATGATACAGAGCTTGGAAGGAGAACAGTTCCTGTGCTTGCCGGAGGAGCGGTTAGTTCGGCTGCTGCACAAATAGATATGCCGGCAGACCTTGTCAACGGAACCTATTATATTATTGCGAAAGCGGATATAGATGATGAAGTCAAAGAGCTTAATGAGAATAACAATATAAGAGTCAGAAGGGTTATGGTTGGATTGGATATGGCAATTGCTTCTATCTCTGCCCCTAATTCTGTTGAGAGCGGCGCATTATTTAATATAACTGTTACAACGATCAACAAAGGCCCTGGTGGCTCGCCGGAGACCATTACAAGGCTCTATCTATCAAAAGACGGAGTGTTAAGCGCTGATGACATAGAGCTTGATTTGCTGGAAATTGGCGAGCTTTCAGCAGGAGCGAGCAGCGCTAAGACGATCGAAATTGACGCCCCTGTTGAGCTGGGAACACACTATATCATAGCGAAAGCTGACGCGGATAACGATGTTGTTGAGTTCGTTGAGACGAATAACGTGAAAGCCAAAGCTATAAAAATAATTCAGCTTCAGTAATAGAGTTGTTTGACAAAAGGGAGGGTGTATTTTAAGGAAAAGATTACACCTTCCCTTATATATAGGGATTTGAATTACATTTTTGAAAAATATCTGTTAGCTTTGACTGATGTAATATAATTTTTCATGAAGTGGAAAAATTGGATGTTTTAGTTTATAATCGCAAGAGTTAAGCCGTAAACAAGGGGAGTATTCGATGTTAGTCTATCTTCTGAATATAATTGTGTTAGTTGCAGTTTTGCTTCCGTCTAAATGCCTCTCTACTTCCCGTGGCGACTTAGGTCTTCCGCTTTTGCCGCCTGCTGATGTTTATGGCGACGTATTTATTGACAGGGTATCAACCAAAAATGACGTTATTCCGGTGGTTTTTTCCCATTGGGTGCACAGGGTTAAATACACATGCAGGGTTTGCCATTATGAGCTTGAATTTTCAATGAGAGCTGAGGAAACGCCCACACTTTGTAAAGGCGGGGAAATTTCCGGCAGATATTGTACCGCATGTCATAACGGTAAAGAGGCATTTGCGCCCAAAGATGCTGAAGGAGAGAATTGCAGGAAATGTCATAATGCGGATTCGAGTCCTAATAGGGAAAAGTTTTTGGAATTGCAGAGTAAAATGCCCCCTGACAAATTCGGTAATGAGATAAACTGGACAAAGGCTTTAAACGACGGCTTAATAAAGCCCAAATATAGCATCGAAGGCGGCAAAAGAGGTATTGTTTTGGATAAAACCCTTACTCTTAGAGCCGAGATGGCAGGCATAGCTCCGGGAGTTTTTCCCCATAAAACTCATGAGCAATGGTTGGACTGTTCGAACTGCCATCCGGATATTTTTAATATCAAGAAAAAATCAACTGAAAATCTGCGTAAATCATATATGTTAGAAGGTGAATCATGCGGTCTCTGCCATCTTCGCGTTGCATTCCCTTTAAATGATTGTAAACGGTGTCATCCGAAAATGAGAGGCAAGTGAGATAAGTCTAAGTGAAAAAAACGATTGGAAAATTTATGATAATTATTATAATTTTTGCCGGATTGTCAGTCGTCTATGCGCAGACCAGGGGTGTAAGAGCTAAACGGCTTCTGCCTGAAAATTTTGGCAATGTGGTAATCAACAATTTCTCCGAAAAGAATGATGTTGCGCCGGTGGTGTTCAAACACTGGCTTCACAGGGCAAAATACACATGTATGGTATGTCATGTGGACATTGGGTTTGGAATGAGGGCAAATGAAACAGGCATTAAGTGTAATGATATCAAAAAGGGGTTTTATTGCGGGTCCTGCCATAACGGCAAAGAAGCATTTGCTCCTATAGTTAAGGAAGCCTCCGGCAGAGAGGTAA
>CAZBSJ010000231.1:0-3035 GCA_964494165.1 uncultured Nitrospiraceae bacterium | reverse complement strand
CCTGACTGCCTTGAGATAAGCGCATGGACAGACCGTGATGAGATAATGGGTGTGAGGCATAAGGAGTATATTGTTGAAGGCGTGCAGTTTCACCCTGAGTCCATACTTACTAAGGTCGGCAAAGAGCTGTTAAAGAACTTCCTTAAGCTGCATTATTCGTAGGCAAAGTTTAATCAGCAGGTCGATTCTTATGCCTTTTTGTCTCCCAGTCCTTTGTCAGGGAAAGAACCGCCGAATACCCTGTAATGTTCTTTTAGCAAGGTACAGATATCCTTAGGGTCGTCTACCATCTGGAAGTAAGCAAAATCTGAGCGGCTGATTGTCCCTTCCTGCACAAGTGTAGTCTTCATCCAGTCAAGGAGGCCTTTCCAGTATTTAGTTCCGAAAAGGATTATAGGAAAAGATTCTATCTTGCCTGTCTGAACCAGGGTAAGCGCCTCGAACATCTCGTCCATTGTGCCAAAGCCGCCGGGGAATATGACAAATGCAATGGCATATTTTATAAACATTAATTTTCTTATAAAGAAATATCTGAAAGAGAGGTTAACATCCAAATAGTTATTTGCATACTGTTCCTGAGGGATCTCTATATTCAACCCTACAGACCTGCCAGCACCCATCTTTGAGCCTTTGTTCGCAGCCTCCATGATCCCAGGACCGCCGCCTGTAATCACAGAAAATCCGGTGTCTGATAACAGCTTTGCGACCTCTACTGCCTTCTGATAATAGACTGAGTCTTCTCTCAGGCGTGCGCTTCCAAAGATAGAGACTGCAGGGCCAAGATTATAGAGCGTCTCAAACCCTTCGACCAGTTCTGACTGGATTCTGAACACCCTCCACGTTTCTGATTTTTTTAAGTCTTCGATCATTTATTCCTCCAAAAATTTCCTTGCTGTTAGTATACCAGATGTTGAAAGTGTATCTTTATTTCTGATATTGTAAAAAATCACTGTTTTTGAAAGCGAGGGAATATGTTTTCTGCTGAAGAGGTCAAACGGTACAACCGCCAGATGCTTATGGATGGCTGGGGAGAAGAAATACAGAAAAAGCTAAAAAAATCAAAAATTTTCATAGCCGGTGCAGGCGGGCTCGGCTCTCCGGTATCAATCTATCTCGCGGTTGCCGGGATCGGGAACATAAGGATATGCGATTTTGATTCTCCTGACTGGAGCAATCTTAACCGCCAGATACTGCATAACCATAACAGGATCGGAACAAATAAAGCGGTCTCTGCGAAAAAGACTTTGGAGGAATTAAATCCTGACATAAAAGTCACTGCATTTACAGACAAGATTATTGCCGAGAATGTTGATGCGCTTGTCGGAGACGCTGACTTAATCGTTGATTGCATGGATAACTTTCCCACAAGGTATCTGCTTAATGAGTCAGCCATAAGGAAAAATATTCCATTGGTATTTGGAAGCATCTGGGGTATGGAGGGCAGGTTGAGTTTTGTAAAATCTCCGGAGACGTCTTGCCTTAAATGTATTTACCCTGAAGCGCCGCCTTCAGAGGTGTTCCCTGTTGTCGGAGCAACTCCGGGGGTAATAGGCAGCCTTCAGGCTCTTGAGGTCATAAAATACCTTACTGGCATAGGCGATAACCTGAAGGGAAAGCTTATGGTATGGAACGGGAATAAGAGCGAGTTTAAGAATTATAAGGCATACAAGGATCCCCAGTGTGAGGCATGCGGAGCGGGTAAGTAGAAACCGTTATTTGCCTTAGTTTTTAGCGTGGAGAATGGTCAAAAGGCCATTACAATAAATCTATCATCCTCTGCTCAAATACATATCTTTCAGAATCTTTTCGTACTCTCTTACTCTCTCAATCTTTGTCCGTATCCGTTCTGTCATCGTCCAGCAAAGACCTTTCTCTGATATCTAAAATCCATCGCATCATGCAGAATTCTTAATTCAAAATCCTCCCGCAAAGACGGGTTCCTGTCATAAACCACTCTGCCATATCTGATGATCTCATCAAGGAGCATGAGGTTCCTTGTCTTATTGAGCACTATAAGGTCAACTGTATTGGATTTCAGCTCTTTGCTCAGAATTGAATGCATTTTCAGTTCATAGTCAAGAGACATATCTTTCTGATCTGTATAGACTGCAACATCTATATCGCTCAGGGGAAATACGTCTCCCCTTGCATATGAGCCAAACACATATGCGAATTCCACATCCTTCATCTTGCAGAATAATTCATTAAGCTTTGCTGAAATAATATCAGTTGTCTTCATTTGTATCCATTTCCTGATTTTATAAGGAGATTATATTATTTCTCTTTGAGGGTTGAGAAGCCTCGCATCAGGGATTAAATGGCCGAGCCTTTAGGTTATATACAACGGGAGGGCTTTAAGCCCTCCCGTAAAAAGCCAGTTTTAAAATTTCTTTACTGTCCAGATTGATAAAGCTGCCGAATTTCACTCGCCGAAAGCACGCGGTTATAGATGCGGATGTCATTAATAATATCTATCTTAGATATCATTTCAATTTGGTATAATAAAACCATCTCATGAAAAAGAAAACATATATTTTTATGCTTTCAGATAGAGACAGAAAACGACACGAACATTTGACAGACAAGGGCAAAATACTTGGGTTTGTTGAATTATGCTTGAAAAGAGATGGATGCCAGTTGTGAGGCATGATACTGCGCATGGTTATGCTCATAAAGATTTGCTAAACCCTGACGGCAGTCAAGAAAAAGTATTTCTTGGGATAACAGACTTGAATGAAGCATTGACCTTAGCCGACAAGGATATAAACGAAAATTGGGAAAGATATAAAGAAAGGTTTTTGAGGAGGTTAAAAATATGACAAGGGAAGAGTTATTTAAAAAAATCAGCAGCTTTCAACAGAATTTGAATTATATCTCCTTGAACATCCTGAGATTGAAGACAAAATTCCTGACAATGCTATGATTGTATTAGTGCCTGAATACGACAAAGAACTCGCTGAGAAAAATATTGAGCTTGCAAAAGCAAATAAGGAGACCGGGCAGGCAATAGTCTATGTAAGGGTTGAAAAACTCAG
>CAZBSJ010000230.1:1944-3080 GCA_964494165.1 uncultured Nitrospiraceae bacterium | reverse complement strand
CATCGAAGGTATTGAGAAAGGCGTTAATTACACCAGAGCCAATCAGTAAGCTGATGCTATCTTTCTTGCTTTTTACTCCCCTCATATAGTTCGTATTCAAGAAGCCGGCATTCTATCTTGCTGCTGAAGAACTGCATCCTTCTTTTGGCCTTCAGTCCTACTTTCTTGGCAAGATCGAGATTGCCTGTAAATATATATCCTGCATACCCCTTGCACTTCTGCTTGAAAAAATCCCCTATGGCTTTGTAAGTCTCTTCAAGTTCTTTTATCCTCCCCATCCGCTCGCCGTATTCAGGGTTAAGGATAACGACTCCTCTGCCCTCAGGCACTTTTGTCTCTCTGAAATCGCAGACAGAAAAATCAATCGCATGCTCAACCCCTGCAGTCATGGCATTATTTTTTGCCGCCTTAACAGCGCCACTGCTTATGTCTGTGGCGATTATACGGCTTTGAAGTGTCTTCTTTACTGATGATTTTGCCTCTCTGCGCAGGCTTTCCCACATGGATTTATCGAATCCTTTGATATGCATAAATCCGAAATTACCCCTTAAAATCCCCGGAGGCCTGTTAAGGCCTATAAGCGCTGCTTCGATAGCCAGAGTGCCGCTTCCGCACATCGGATTGATAAAATTGCTGTCACCGGTCCAGCCGGTAGCAATTATAACTGCCGCTGAGAGGGTCTCCTGCATCGGCGCTTTATAAGGAATCTTCCTGTACCCCCTTTTTGATAGGGGCTCTCCTGAGGTATCAAGATAAATACTGCAATCCCTGCCCTTCCAGTAGAGATAAATAACTGTCCTGTCCTGCTCAGGGCCTGAGTCAGGCCTCCTGCCGAATTTGGAAAAGAACCTGTCAACAACAGCGTCTTTGCATCTCTGGTTGGCGAACCTTGTATCTCTTATTGTCGGGTTGTCCACTGAAGATGAGATGCTGATGTATCCGTCTTCGTCAATGTAATCTTCCCATTTGATCTCTCTGGTTTCCTGGTAGAGTTGGTCAGCGTTTTCCGCGATGAAATCCTTCAGATGATAAAGCACCCTGTGCCCGGTCCTTAAGAACAGATTAAGCCGCATTGTGTCATGAATGCTTCCCTCTGTCTCTACCCCGGCGACATGCTCTGCAATCACAGGGAATCC
>CAZBSJ010000230.1:0-1844 GCA_964494165.1 uncultured Nitrospiraceae bacterium | reverse complement strand
AGCTGTGTTTATTATGGTAAGATATGAATCAGAATAATCATTCTTAGAGCCATGAAAGACCAGAAAGAACTTATAATCAAAAACGCGCTGTCCATCGCAAAGCAGACAGAAAGCCAGAAATTTTTTATCTTCCTGAACACTGCGCAGGAATGCAGATGGTTCCTGAGGTCAAAATTCGACGGCAAGGAAAACATAGTCCTTGTCATCCCCAGCACTCTCGAATTAAAGGATTCTGAACTGAAAAGGTCAAAGGCTGAGATAATCAGATGCTGGTCGGGAAATCAGACAAGATATTCGAGGATAAAATATGCATTTCTTCACGGCGTTCTCCAGGGGATAATCAGCTCTGACAGCAGGGTCGTGTGCGTTCTCGGCCCTTCAGGCAAGCCTCATCTTGACACTATCACAATCCACGACCTCGCGCTTTCATGGAGCGAGGAGTTTCCTTTCGAGGTCGGCTCCTTAATCGCAGGAAAGGCATTTTATACGATAATGGCTGTTGTAGATCTCGCGCTTGACATCGGAGCCTTGGGGAGGGAAGGCAAATCAATAGGAACGACCTTTGTTATCGGGGATAAGGAAAGGGTCTTTAAGCTTTCCCATCAGGCATTATTTAATCCTTTAAAAGGCTACGCGAAAAAAGACAGGCTGATAACTCTGCCTGAGGTTGTTGAGAGCATAAAAGAGCTTGCAAAGCTCGACGGCGCGATAATTATTTCTGAGGATGGTGTCGTGGAAGCAGCCGGCAGGATTCTTGATGCAGGCAGTGTGGTAAAAAAGAAGCTGAGGGGATTAGGCTCAAGGCACAGGGCTGCGGCAGGCATCACCCTAAAGAGCGATGCCGTCGCAATAGTCGTATCTGAAAGCACAGGCCGGGTCAGCATCTTTGACAAAGGCCGCCTTATCACAACACTCGAGCCTTTAATAAGCAGAAGGCTTGTTTAAGCTTATCATCTGCTCAGAATCATCCCGGAGGCCAGTGCATGTGGCGGCCGCCGAGGATATGAAGATGTATATGAAAGACTGTCTGGCCTGATTCAGGATTGCAGTTCATTACGAGCCTGAATCCTTTTTCCGCAACACCTTTATCCTTTGCTATCTTGTTTGCGACCTGGAACATATGCCCGATAAGATCATTGTCTGCTTCTTTTATCTCAAGATTCGTAGATATGTGCTTTTTAGGTATTATGAGCGTATGCACCGGGGCCTGAGGATTTATGTCCTCAAAGGCCAGCGCCATATTGTCTTCATAGATGATTTTGGCAGGTATTTTTTTATTTATTATCTCGCAGAATATGCATTTCATAAATCCTCCGGAAAATTTTTTATTAATTATATCAGATATTACCCGTTAAATATGACTGTCACAGGGATTCGCAGTATTGCTTATTGCGGAGTATGAATGGTATATTTTTTCTGATAAATCTATGGACTCTATAAAACTTGAGGACGACAGCTATTGTTTTGCGTGCGGCAAGAAGAACGAATGCGGGCTAAAACTTTCGTTTAACTATTCTGAAGGAAAGCTCACCTCTGAATTCACCCCTCTGAAGATGCACCAGGGATATAAGGACATAACCCACGGCGGCATAATAACCACAGTGCTTGATGAGGCGATGATCCAGGCCGCGATAGCAGAAGGCATCATGCCTGTTACCGCTGAGATAACCATACGACTGAAAAAACCCCTTATTGTGAATGAGGCGGCCATTGTAGAAGCCGAGATTAAAAAGAAAGGCTCAAGGCTTATTGAAGCACAGGCCCGTCTTTTGAAAAAAGCAGACAACACTGTTATAGCAGAGGCCTCGGCTAAATTGATCCCCTCTGTTTAACCCTCGTTGTTT
>CAZBSJ010000229.1:0-3088 GCA_964494165.1 uncultured Nitrospiraceae bacterium | reverse complement strand
GAGGTGAACGGGATCGAACCGATGACCTCCTGCTTGCAAAGCAGGCGCTCTCCCAGCTGAGCTACACCCCCGTGGTGGGCCTAGGTGGAATCGAACCATCGACCTCGCGCTTATCAGGCGCGCGCTCTAACCATCTGAGCTATAGGCCCTAACTTAATTTTGTCGAGCTATATAGTACGCGTTCGATTTCCTCTACGAGCCCGAGCATGAATGTATATTATACATTAATATGCACTCGAAAAGTTTTATAAAATAACCTAAACAATTAAGGCATGTCAAGCTGGCATGTATGACTACTGAGAATATGTTGCTGGGCAAATAAAAAAGCATCTGAAAAGTTCAGGCCTTTTTCTATTGAGGTGAAGGCTCTTTTGTTATATGATAATTACTAAAAAATCACACAATTTTTTGGAGAAAAGAATGAAAGACGTTTGTTCGGTTTGCGCATGGCGTGAAACATGCCAGAAGAAATTCTCCATATCAGGCAAAGATATCCGCTGCCCTGATTTTGCTAAAGACGTAACAATAAAAAAAGAAGATGATGAGCAAAAGGAAGGAGAGAAAAAACAAGGGTGATATACGATAAGTTCTTTGGATTAAGAGAAGAGCCATTCGGCGTTACTCCGGATCCCAAGTATTTATACCTGAGCAAACAGCATGAAGATGCGCTTGCGCATCTGAATTTCGGCATAGCAGAAACCAGAGGTTTTATTATGCTAACCGGTGAGATAGGCTCAGGCAAGACAACCCTCATCAGGTATTTACTTAACCAGCTGGAAGCCGAAGCGCATTCATCGCTGATAATAAACCCGATGGTTGACCCATCAGAGCTTTTAAAGCTGATAAATCATGATTTTGGCGTAACCCCAAAAGGCAACTCCCAAAAAGAGCAGCTTGAAGCACTGAATACCTTTCTTTTAAATGCTTATTCGAAGAATGAGAAGTCAGTACTTGTAATAGATGAAGCGCAGGAGCTTAGCATTGAGTCCCTGGAATTTATAAGGCTTCTTTCAAATCTGGAGACTGATAAGAAAAAACTGTTACAGGTAATTTTAGCAGGACAGCCTGAGCTAAGAAAAATTGTTGCAACAGAGCCCTTAAAACAGCTCGATCAGAGGATTGCTGTGAGATACCACCTGTCTCCTCTGGACCTCGATGGCACAGTAATGTATATAAACCACAGGCTGAAGGTCGCAGGAGGTGGAATGGTATCCTTCCCTTCAAAGGGGATTAAGCTGATCTATGAATATAGCCATGGAATCCCAAGACTTATTAATCTTGCCTGTGACAGGACGCTCCTGCTCTCATACTCGGAAGGGAAAATAAAAATTGATACAGGCATGGTTAAAAAAGCAATAAATGATCTCGGACCACCAGGAAAAATAAGAGAGGCTGGCCGGCTTAAACTGGTTTTTGCCGGTGCAGTTGCTTTTGTCCTTATGCTCACCCTTGCTTACAGTAATCTATCCCATGAAAAAAACTTTCTTGAAAAGATCAGCAAAGCGCCATCTGATGCCAAGACTGAGACTAAGAAAGAAGTGAAGCCAGAGGCTAAAACAGAGCCTGATATCTATATTAATAATGACGGAGTGTTCATGGCTTCTAATGAAATTTTTTCTGAGGCAGCATGTGTGCTGAACCTGCTTAATGTGTGGAAGGAAAAAAGCCTGCCTGCAAATAAAGACGCTGTTGCCGAACTTAAGAAAAGAGGATATTCGGTCTACAAACTGGGCAATGACCTAAAAAGAGCGGTGAGGTTTAGCCTCCCTAGCATCCTGCATATGAAGGACAATAATATGAGCAGGTGTGCTGTTTTGAGGTGGGTTGTAGGGAGCGATGCAATGCTTATAGATCCTATGGACGGGAAAAATATTTTGCCTATGGATAATTTCAAAAATATGATTGCTGATATAAGCGTGGTTTACAAAAACAAATTTAACAGTGATAATAACATCTCTCTGCTTCAAAAAGAGCTTAAAAGTATTAAATTGTATAATTATCACATAACAGGGAAAATAGGGCCAAAAACAAAAGATGCGCTAAGAAAGTTCCAGGCGATGAAGGGGCTTAAACAAACAGGACTTCTGGATGAAGAAACCAAGATAATTCTTTCTAGTCTTGAAGGAACGCCAAAGCTAATACCAGAATAAATTACCATAAAAAAGGAGGAGAAGATGGATTTTAAAAAATTGAGGAATATTATTTCTATTAAGGACGGCGCGCTGGAATTAAAGGACAAGGCAGGTCTTAAGGCCGTGATGGATGAGCTTGTCTATGAGGCAGTGTTTACCGAAGATAAAGAAAAACAGGTAGCACTTTTTACATTAATAAAGGAAGCGGCTAAGGCTGCAGGCGCTGTCCCGGCTTCAATACAGGACTTATATGAAGAAATGGGAAAGAGCTATCCTGGCTTTACTGTACCTGCAATAAATATAAGAGGACTGACATATGATACGGCAAAGGCTATATTCAGGAAAGCGAACGAGATGAGCGTTGGGGCACTGATTTTTGAGATAGCTCGTTCAGAGATAGGTTATACAAAACAAAGGCCATTAGAATATTCTACGGTTATTCTTGCGGCTGCTGTTAAGGAAGGATTCTCCGGCCCGGTCTTTATACAGGGAGACCATTTTCAGCTTGTAAGAAAGCATTATCTGGCAGACCCAAAGCCTGAAACCGACTATGTGAAAGGCCTGATAAAGGAGGCGATAGATGCGGAGTTCTACAATATAGACATTGACTCATCAACGCTGGTTGACCTTGATAAGCCCACAATAAAAGAGCAGCAGAGGCCCAATTTTGAAAAGACAGCAGACCTTGGCGCTTACATAAGAGAGATACAGCCTAAAGGAATTAATGTCTCAATCGGCGGCGAGATTGGAGAAATAGGAGGGAAAAACAGCAACCCGGATGAATTAAGGGCATATCTCGACGGATTCAAAGAGATATTTAAGACAGGGAAAGGCCTGAGCAAGCTTAGCGTTCAGACAGGCACAGCGCATGGCGGTGTCGTGCTTCCGGACGGCACGCTTGCAAAGGTCAAAATAGATTTCGATACCTTAAGGACATTGTCTGACATGGCAAGAAA
>CAZBSJ010000228.1:0-3092 GCA_964494165.1 uncultured Nitrospiraceae bacterium | reverse complement strand
GTGATTATGGCTGAGGATGCCCTTATAAAAATTAACGAGGGGACGGTTGAAGTCCTTATTGACAATGAGGCGTCTGTAAAAAATCTTTCAAGGTTCGCTGAGAAAAATGGTTTTTATTCTGAGACTGCAAAGGAAAATGGTTACTGGAGGACAAAGATTGTTAAGGGATATCCCTGCGGGATAGCGCCGGAGGAAGAGCTGCTTGATAAGGGCAAAAATATCCTTGTTGTTGTAGGTACAGACATATTAGGTAAAGATGAAGAACTAGGCAAGATGCTTATGAACGCTTTTTTTGAATCGATGAAGGCAGGAAAAGACCTGCCGCATACAATTTTTTTCCTGAATAAAGGAGTAATGCTCACAACATTAGATGACTCTACTGTAGCAATCCTTAAAGAGATAGAACAAAGCGGAACTACAATTTATTCGTGCGGAACCTGCCTGAAATACTATGGGATAGATGATAAGCTGAGAGTGGGGCAGGTTGGCGGGATGTTTGTCGTAATTGAGGGGATGAAGAGTTTTAACAAAACTGTGTGGATCTGAAATTGCATAGTTCAAAAAATCAGTAAATGAATTTATGACCTGAGGTTACTAATGAAAAGGTATCTGCCTTTAGTTTTGATGTTCGTTTTCGTGTTAACCACGTCAGTATACGCAGCCAATTACGTAAGCCCTGATACTTTTAAGAAATGGCTTGAGACAAATAAATCAATCATCATCGTGGATATCCAGCCGGCAGACAAATTTGAAGAGCATCATTTTAAAGGCTCTGTTGAGACTAATGCATTCCCTGCAAAGACAGATGAAGAAAAGAAAAGGCTTGATAACGTGATTCAAAAGATTCAAACTTCAAAGGATGATGTCGTGATCATCTGTCCCAGAGGGCGCGCAGGCGCAAGCAATACCTACGATTACCTGAAATCAAAAGGCGTTCCTGAAAAAAGACTCTATATCCTTGAGGGCGGGATAAGCGGCTGGCCGTATAAGGAAATGCTTATTAAAGGAAGATAAAACGCCAATTTTTTCTTATTGCAGTTTGCCTTCACTCAGAACCGTTATGCTGTCTGCAAGTCTTTTTGCCTGCGAGAGATCGTGAGTTGTTAAGATGATAGTGTTTTTTTTCTGATCTTTCATCTTCATTATTATCTCTTCCACGATTTCGGTATTTTTCATATCGATTGAGGCTGTAGGCTCATCGAGGAATAAAATCTCAGGCTCGATAGCAATTGCCCTTGCAATTCCAAGCCTCTGCGTCTCACCGCTTGAGAGAGTGAGCGCATTATGGTTTCTCTTGTTAATAAGGCCGACAAAATTAAGGACATTTTCTATTTTCTCTTTGATTGCTTTCTCAGGAAGCCCGCGTATTTTTAATCCATATCTTACGTTCTTATAGACTGTTGTATTAAAGGCGCCGATTTTCGGTAGCACGAGTGTTATTCTCCTCTTAAGAGAAATATCTTTTTTCAGCTGTGTATTCTCCTGAAAATATCTGACATCACCTCTGTCAGGCTCCTCGATAAGTCCGCATATCCTCAGGAGCGTGGATTTGCCGCAACCATTCGGGCCCATCAGTGCATAGGTATGTCCTGTCTTGAAAGAGAAATCGCATCCAGTCAAAACAGGATTTCCATTGTAAGCCTTCCAGATATCTGCTATTTCGAGCCTTAAGCCCATCTGTTTGACTGAACCATCCCTTTTTTCTGTAATAGGTGCAAGGCTATATTTATAGAAAGGGACAATGCGAGGAGTATTATCCCGAGAGCAAGTGCAAGCTCAAAATTGCCCTTATCTGTCTCGAGTGCGATTGTTGTAGTCATCACACGTGTATATCCTGCTATATTGCCGCCTACGATAAGAATCGCTCCTACCTCTGCCATTACCCTTCCGAATCCTGCGATTATTCCTGACATAATCCCGTATCTGGCCTCATTAATTACAGCAACTGCTGCTTGCGCTGGTGTTGCCCCCAACGAGAGCGCAGACTGTTTGATTATAGGATCTACATTCACAATAGCTGAGTGTGAAAGAGATGACACAATTGGAAATGCAAGAATAGTCTGGGCGATTATCATTGCTGTTGGAGAGTAAAGAAGACCCATAAAACCCAATGGTCCGCTCCTTGACAATATTAGATATACGAAAAGCCCTACAACAACAGGTGGAAACCCCATAAAAGTATTCATCAGGCTTACTATTAATCCCTTAAAGCGGAATCTCTTCAGTCCTACAAAAGCTCCGGCAGGAAGTCCTAATGCAACAGCTATTAAAAGCGCAGTCCCTGAGATTTTTAAAGACAAAAATATAATGTTCAGCAGCTCTTTGTTAAAGCTGAATATTAAATAAAAAGCCTCTCTGAAACCGGCAAGAATGCTATTCACATTTATCGAAAAAATATCTTATTTGGCATTTGGCACAAAGAGCAGATTTCCGTTTTTGTCTTTAAATGCAGCAATTGCCTGTTGTCCGTCTTTGGAGATTAGCCAGTTCAGGAATTCCATTGCTTCCCTGTATTTTACATGTTTATGTTTTTCAGGATTAACAGCCATAATGCCATATTGATTGAAAAGTTTGGGGTCTCCTTCGAGCACAATTACCATTTCGAGCTTGTCTTTTGTCGCAAGCCAGGTGCCCCTGTCAGTTAGCGTATATGCACGCTTCTCGTTAGCTATGCGCTGTGTCTTTTCCATTCCCTGACCGACCTCAAGATGCCACTGCTGTCCCTTTGGTTCCATGCCTGCTTTTTTCCACAGGGATAATTCTTTTGTGTGTGTTCCTGAGTTATCGCTTCTGGAAACAAAAGAAGCTGAGCCGGCAATTTTCTTTAAAGCCTCTGGCGCAGATTTGATTCCCTTTATCTTAGCAGGGTCGTCTGCGGGTCCGATAATCACAAAATCATTGTACATGACATCATGTCGATTAATAAAAAAGCCTTCTTCAACAGCCTTTAATTCCTGTTCTTTCGCATGAACTAAGACTACATCCGCATCTCCTCTTTTCCCCATTTCTATGGCAGCCCCTGTTCCAACAGCGATGACATCAACCTTGATGCCTGTCTTTTGCTCAAAAATCGGCAAAAGGTAATCAAATAA
>CAZBSJ010000227.1:0-3105 GCA_964494165.1 uncultured Nitrospiraceae bacterium | reverse complement strand
TCTGTGGAGAAGCTTTTATGGGAGATTGCCCCTGAGATTACTGACAAGCTTGTTAAAGAAATAATCCAGAGCTCTCTTTCCTCTTTAGGCAAAGAAGTTGAAAAGGTTATATGGGAGACTGTTCCTGAGATTGCTGAGACAATGATCGCTAAGGAGATAGAGAAGATAAAGTCAGAGATGTAGGCAGGGGAGGTCTCGCTCCGCTTTCTTTTCTTTACCATTATCATGGCAGAACTAAACAAAAGTTATATTCCGAAGGGCATCGAAGAAAAATGGTATGCCCAGTGGGAGAAAGATGGTTATTTCAGGCCTGAAACAAATCCACTCGGAAAACCATATTCCATTGTAATCCCTCCGCCGAATGTTACAGGCTCCCTGCATATGGGACATGCGCTTAATGCAACTCTTCAGGATGTCCTGATACGCTGGCAGAGAATGTCAGGGGCAAAGACCCTCTGGCTTCCGGGCACAGACCATGCCGGGATTGCGACCCAGAATGTTGTTGAGCGCCAGCTCTCCACAGAAAACCTGAGCAGGCAGCAGCTTGGAAGAGACGCATTTATCGAGAGGGTATGGAAATGGAAGGCTGAATACGGAAACAGGATAATACACCAGCTTAAGAGGATTGGATCTTCATGCGATTGGTCAAGGGAAAGGTTTACCCTAGATGAAGGTTTATCAAAGGCTGTAAAAGAAGTCTTTGTCAGGCTTTATGATGAGGGGCTGATATACCGTGATAACAGATTGATAAACTGGTGCCCCAGATGCCATACAGCATTATCAGACCTTGAGGTGGAACATGAGGAGATAGACGGCACACTTACATACATCAAATATCCTTTCTCAGACGGGAATGGTCATATAAAGGTCGCTACAACAAGACCCGAGACAATGCTTGGAGATACTGCCGTGGCAGTAAATCCTGAAGATGAGCGCTACAGTTCTTTTATCGGCAGGACCCTTTCCCTTCCTTTGACTGACAGAAAAATACCTGTAATATCTGACAGCGCTGTTGATGCAACTTTCGGCACAGGCGCTGTGAAGGTAACGCCTGCGCATGATTTCAATGATGAAGCCATGGCAAGGAGACAGAGTCCTTCATTGCCGTTTGTCATTGTTATCGGCGAAGACGGAATTATGACTGCTGATGCAGGGCCGAAGTATGCGGGACTGGACAGATATGAGTGCAGGAAGCGTGTATTAAAAGAACTTAAAGACCTTGAGCTAATGGAAAAACAGCAGAAGCACACTCATGCGGTCGGGCATTGCTACAGATGCAAGACAATGATAGAGCCTCTGCCTACCCTTCAGTGGTACGTAAATGTTCAGCCTCTGGCTAAAGAGGCGATAAAGGCTGTTAAGGAAAAGAAGATAAATATATATCCTGAATCCTGGGAGAACTCATATTTCGGATGGATGGAGAATATAAAGGACTGGTGCATATCCAGACAGATCTGGTGGGGCCACAGGATCCCTGCTTGGTACTGTCAGGAGACGAAGAATGAGAAATGCAAAGAAAAGAAAGGCGTAATAGTATGCCGCGAAACGCCCAAGGCATGTCCTTTCTGCGGTTCTGACAAGCTTGTGCAGGACAATGATGTGCTTGATACATGGTTTTCTTCGGCTCTATGGCCGTTTTCTACGCTGGGCTGGCCTGACAAGACCGCAGACCTTAAGACCTTCTATCCTACAAGCGTGCTTATTACTGCGTTTGACATACTTTTCTTCTGGGTAGCAAGGATGATAATGATGGGCATTAAGTTCATGGAAGAAGTGCCGTTCAGAGATGTATATATACATGCGATAATCAGGGATTCGTCAGGACAGAAGATGTCCAAATCAAAGGGCAATGTCATTGACCCGTTAATAATGATGGATAAGTACGGTACAGACGCGTTCAGATTTACATTATGCGCATTTGCCGCACAGGGCAGGGACATCAGGTTTTCAGAAGAAAGAGTCGAGGGCTACAGGCACTTTGTGAATAAGCTCTGGAACGCAGCCAGATTCATAATGATGAACATAAAGACAGAGACCGTAAAAAAGGTCAGACCCTCTGATCTGGCAAGCAAGTGGATACTGAGCAGGCTTAGCGAGACTGTCGATGAGGTAAACGAAGCCCTTAGCGCATACAGGTTCAATGACGCTGCTAACAGCATCTATCAGTTTGTATGGCATGAGTTCTGCGACTGGTATATTGAGATGTCAAAGGCAGACATAGGGAATCCTGAGAAAGAGAAGGGAGTTATCTGGACTTTACATCATACTTTAGAGACGTCTCTCAGGCTTTTACATCCGTTTATGCCTTATGTCACAGAAGAGATATGGCAGAACATATATCAGCTTTCATCTGACAGCGCCCAGACAAAGGCCAAAAGCATTGTCGTATCAGAGTATCCGAAATCGCTTTCAAAGAGCAGGCAGGCTGAAAAAGAGATGTCTTATGTGATTGAGGCAATAACAGGCATACGCACCATCAGGGGAGAACTGAACATATCTCCTTCAGCAGAGATAAAGGCTGCGATAAACACTTCTTCAAATAGTGTTGTGGCTGTTCTTAAGGCCAATATGCATTACATTAAGAAACTTTCAAGGGCAGGCGAGGTTAGCATAGGAAAAAATACAGGCAGGCCTGCTGATGCAGCAGTGTCTGTAAAAGACTCTCTGGAGGTATATGTGCCTTTGAAAGGGGTTTTGAATATTGACTCAGAAATTGATAGACTTGATAAAGAGGGCAGGAAACTGGATGAGGCAATATCTTTTCTTGACAGGAAGCTCTTAAATGAAGAGTTTTTGCAAAGGGCGCCTGAGGAGGTTGTAAAAAAAGAAAAGGCAAAGTATGAAGAGCTCGCAGAAAAGAAGAAAAGGATAGATGAGAACATACAAAAATTAAAGGAAGTGAGGGAATAATATGACGCCAAGGAGTAAGGATATAGTTGACGAGAGGGATATTGATGTTATTGAGGCCGAGTTCGTAAACATAGAGCAGAGTTCAGTTAGGGCTGTTGAGGCCGGCCATGTGGCAATGCAGCAGGTTGCTGCTCTGAGCATTGACGGCGAGAGGGTTGAGGTCACTCAAGGAGCTGCTGTTATCCTTAAGGGAAA
>CAZBSJ010000226.1:0-3108 GCA_964494165.1 uncultured Nitrospiraceae bacterium | reverse complement strand
AGGGAATGGTATTTATTAACCCTACCGGAAATCCGGGGATGGCAACCGCAGGCGTCGGCGATGTATTAACAGGGATGATATCAGGTCTGCTCGGCCAGGGATTAAATCCGCTTCAGGCATCAATCCTCGCTGTTTATATGCACGGCTTTGCCGGAGATAAAGCCTCAGCAAAAATCGGTAAACATTCTTTGATTGCATCAGATATTATCAAAGAAATATCTTCGGCCTTTAAGTCAGTAAAGACTGAATAGCCTACTGAATTAAGCTATCAAGCAACTAAAACCTCATTGCTTTTCAATCAAATGCAGAATATGTTAAATTTTCATAATTATGGAAATATCTATAAAACCTGCCAATATTAAATATCCCTATATAAATGCCTTTTTTACTACGAAATCTTTAAATGGAAATTTAAAAGAGATAGCAAAGAATGCGGGCATATCTGAAAGGCAGATTTATATGCCCATTCAGAAACACACTGATAAGGTAATAATCCTTGACAGTGACTTGAGTCCGAAGATCGGAGATGCTGTAGTAACAAAAGAAAAAGGCATACTAATAGGAGTTCAGGTGGCTGATTGCGTGCCGGTGATTTTATGCGATAAAAGAAGACATGTAATTGGCGCTGTGCATGCAGGCTGGAGGGGAACAGCAGATGATATACTTAAAAAGGCCATCAATGCAATGGCAGAGAGATTTCATTCGGTGCCTGAGGATGTTCTTGTAGCCATAGGCCCAAGCATAAGATGGTGCTGTTATCATGTGGGCTATGATGTTCTCGAATCTGTAATTAAGGCTACCGGAATCGGAGAATACCATATGCATAAAGGCGAAGCATATTGTTTAGACCTTGCAACTGCAAATAAATATCAGGCGATGTCTGTGGGAATACCGCAGGAAAATATATGGATGTCGAATGAATGCACATTTTGTTATCCTGAAAGATTCTATTCATACAGATATGCAAAGGGGCCGACCGGAAGGCAGGGTGGGTTTATTGGGATTTTTTAGTAGCACGAGGGAAAAGATTATTGCCTTTATTGTGTTGTAGACAATGATGAAAACACTGAAATTTTTAAGCAAAAGCGCTGAAGAGACAAGGATAATCGGGTCAAGGCTCGGCAAACTGCTAAAATCCGAGGATGTTGTCTGCCTTTACGGCGACCTCGGAGCAGGTAAGACAACATTTGTTAAGGGTGTTGCTGAAGCGCTAAATATAAGTGAAAGGGATATAGCAAGTGCGAGCTTTACTATTGTTGCAGAGTATCCAGGAGAAGTGCCGTTTTATCACATAGACCTTTACAGGCTGGATAGCAATGCAGATATGGAAGAAACCGGTATATGGGAGTATATTTACGGTGGGGGCATTTCAGTTATTGAATGGGCAGAGCGTTTGGGTGATGTGCCGGATGATTTTATAAAGGTAAAATTTGCTATTATAGATGACAAAACAAGAGATATCACAATCGAGGGAATAGATGAAGCATATTGGAATAATATGTAAGGCCGGAAGGCCGGAGCCTTTAGAGATACTTAAAGAGCTTATCCCGTGGCTGAGCAATAAGGGCATTGAGACTATTTTAGACACAGAGACGGCTGCTTTAGTTAATGTAAAAGGCTATTCCAGATCAGAGATACCAGATAAAGCCGAAATGATGATAGTCCTTGGCGGGGACGGGACCATGCTTAATGTGGCAAGGCTTGTCTGTGAAAAGGGAATCCCTATCTTGGGGATTAATCTCGGGGGGTTAGGCTTTATAACCGAGGTTCAGAGAGAAGAAATTTATGATGGAATAGAAAAGACACTTGCCGGCAAGGCATTAACAGAAGAACGGATTATGCTGACTGCACACATACACAGACATGGCGAGAGGATAGCAGAATATACTGTGCTTAATGATGTAGTCATTAATAAAGGCGCGTTGGCAAGGATAATAGACCTAGAGACATTCATAAACAAGTCTTACGTCACGACATTTAAATCAGACGGTCTTATTGTCTCGACGCCTACAGGGTCGACAGCATATTCATTGTCTGCAGGAGGGCCGGTTCTTTATCCGACATTAGACTGCATACTTCTCACTCCCATATGCCCGCATACATTGACCAACAGGCCGATTGTGCTTCCTGATGATGTGCTCATAGAGATAAAGCTAAAGTCAATGAGCGAGGATGTATTCCTGACCCTTGACGGCCAGGTAGGGTTTAATCTCAAAATTGACGATATTGTAGAGATAAGAAGATCCCCTTACAAAACACGACTGCTCATACCATTTGAGAGAGATTTTTTCCAGGTTCTGAGGACAAAACTCAAATGGGGAGAGCGATAAACAAAGTATAAAAATCAAAAATTTAAAATTAAAAGTTAAAAATGAAGGATATCGTTCAGGATATTAAAAGTGTTCTTGAATTTTATAAAGCCCTCGGTTTTGAGCGGTTGCCAATAAATCTGGTTAAAGGATCAGGTGGGCAAGGAGTTAAGGGGGCTGGTGATTTAGCTCGAACCCTCAAACCCTCGAACTCTCGAACCCTTAATAAAGACGTTGCACTTGAAGAACTCAGAGCTGAGATAGGCGATTGCCGGAGATGCAAACTTTCAAAAGGCAGGACGCATATCGTATTTGGTGAAGGCAATTCTGATGCGGAAATCATGTTTATCGGAGAAGGGCCCGGCAGGGAAGAGGACATTCAGGCAAGACCATTCGTAGGAGATGCCGGCCAACTGCTGACAAAACTTATTGAGAAGATGGGTTTTAAAAGAAAAGATGTCTATATCGCAAATATCGTTAAGTGCAGGCCTCCGATGAACAGAGACCCTGAGGAAGATGAAATTCAGGCATGCATGCCTTTTGTTGAGAGACAGATTGAGATAATTTCTCCAAAGATTATAATATCACTCGGCAGGATATCAGCCCAGACTTTAACAGTAACTAAAATTCCTATAAGCAAACTAAGGGGAAGGTTTTATGATTTCTCTGGTATTCCTCTGATGCCGACATTTCATCCTGCCTATCTTTTGAGAAACCCTAAAGACAAATGGCTTGTATGGGAAGACGTCCAAAAAGTATTACAGAGACTTAAGGAGTAAGAAATCTTGAAAAGATATGT
>CAZBSJ010000225.1:0-3130 GCA_964494165.1 uncultured Nitrospiraceae bacterium | reverse complement strand
AAGGCATACGAAATCCTTGACAAAAAGATTTTTCTTTGGTATGCTTTCAAAGTTTTCCTGTAGAAACTGGATTTTATGGAAAGTATAATAAAACGGAGGAAATGTGCCGACAATAGCACAGTTAGTTAAGCAGGGCAGAAAGAGTTTGGGGCAGAAGACAAAAAGCCCTGCGCTGAAGGTATGCCCTCAGAAAAGAGGCGTATGTGTAAGGGTTTACACAACCACGCCAAAAAAGCCGAATTCTGCTTTAAGAAAGGTTGCAAGGGTAAGGTTAACAAACGGGATGGAGGTAACAGCATATATACCGGGAGTGGGCCATAATCTTCAGGAACACTCTATTGTCTTAATAAGGGGCGGAAGGGTCAAGGACCTGCCGGGTGTTGGATACCATATTATAAGGGGCACGCTGGATGCTACAGGCGTTGCCGACAGGAAACGTGGCAGATCAAAATACGGTGCAAAGAGACCTAAATAACGGAGTTATATAAAAAATGCCTAGAAGAAGAGTTGCAGAAAAAAAGGAAATATTGCCTGACCCTAAATATAACAGCAAGGTCGTGAGCAAGTTTATCAACGCTATTATGGAAGACGGAAAGAAATCAACGGCTGAGAAGATTTGCTACGGCGCGTTTGACATTATAAAGGACAAGACAGGCAATGACCCCCTGAAGGTGTTCAAGACAGCGCTGGAGAATGTTAAGCCTGTTGTTGAGGTAAAGCCCAGAAGGGTTGGCGGAGCCACCTACCAGGTGCCTGTTGAAGTAAGGCCTCAGAGGCGTATGGCTTTGGCATTCAGATGGCTAAGGGATTACTCCCGCGGCAGGGGTGAAAAGACCATGAGCGAGAGGCTTGCAGGCGAGTTGCTGGATGCATTTAATAACACAGGGACCTCGATAAAGAAAAAAGAGGACACCCATAGAATGGCAGATGCCAATAAGGCGTTTGCACATTATAGATGGTAAGAATAGCAGGGGAGAGAAGCAGTGTCAAAATTTCCATTAGAAAAAACACGCAATATCGGCATTATGGCCCATATAGATGCAGGAAAAACTACGACTACGGAGCGTATCCTCTACTATACCGGGGTTACATATAAGATAGGAGAGGTTCATGACGGTACTGCTGTCATGGACTGGATGGTTCAGGAGCAGGAACGCGGCATAACAATCACCTCTGCTGCAACCACATGCTCATGGAGAGATCACAGGATAAACATTATTGATACTCCGGGGCATGTTGACTTTACTATCGAAGTAGAAAGATCTCTAAGAGTGCTTGACGGGGCTGTTGCTGTTTTTGATTCAGTGGCAGGAGTTGAACCGCAGTCAGAGACTGTGTGGCGTCAGGCTGATAAATATAAGGTGCCAAGAATAGCATTTATGAATAAGATGGACAGGGCAGGAGCAGATTTTTTTATGGGCGTGCAGAGCATGGTAGACCGTTTGGGCGCGAATCCTGTGCCTGTGCAGATACCTATCGGCGCTGAAGAAAAATTCAGGGGCTCGATAGATCTGTTAAATATGAAGGCAATATATTTTGACGATGAGACATTGGGAGCTAAATATACTGAAGGCGACATATCAGAAGATATGCTGCCGATGGCAAAGCAGTACAGGGACAAGATGCTCGAGACCCTGTCTGACGTAGATGAAAATATCCTCGAGAAGTTTCTTGGCGGGGAAAAGATATCTGCTGATGAGATAAAGGCTGCCTTGAGAAAAGGCACTGTTCAGCTCAAGATTACCCCTGTATTATGCGGATCTGCATTTAAGAATAAAGGCGTACAGCTTTTGCTTGATGCAATCGTTGATTATCTCCCTTCACCTGTTGAAGTTCCGCCAATGACAGGCACAAAGCCGGGGAACGGCACACAGGTGGAAAGAAAATCAGACCCCAGCGAACCATTTGCCGCCCTTGCATTCAAGGTTATGACAGACCCTTTTGTAGGACAGCTTACATTCATCAGGGTTTATTCCGGGACTCTCAGCGCAGGTTCATATACCTATAATTCAACTAAAGATACCAAGGAAAGGGTCGGCAGACTTCTAAAGATGCACGCAAACAAGCGTGAGGAGATAAAAGAGGTTTCTGCAGGCGATATAGCAGCAGCGGTGGGGCTGAAGAGCACACTGACAGGCGATACGTTGTGCGATGACAAGTCTCCTATTGTTCTTGAATCCATGGAATTCCCTGATCCTGTTATCTCGGTAGCAATCGAGCCAAAGACAAAAGTGGATCAGGAGAAATTATCCGGAGCGCTTGGAAAGCTTGCGCAGGAAGATCCTTCGTTTAAAGTTTCATTCAATGAAGAAACAGGCCAGACATTAATATCCGGGATGGGCGAGCTCCATCTCGAGATTATTGTTGACAGGCTTTTAAGGGAGTTTAAGGTCGAGGCTAATGTAGGCAAGCCGCAGGTTGCATACAAGGAGACCATAAGGCTTACGTCAAAGGCTGAAGGCAAGTTCATAAAACAGAGCGGAGGCCGCGGCCAGTACGGGCATGTTTATCTTGAACTCGAGCCTGTGCAGGGCAAGGGTTTTGAGTTTGTGAATAAGATTGTCGGCGGAGCAATCCCCAGGGAATACATATCTGCGGTTGAGAAGGGCATTAAAGAAGCGATGGATACCGGAGTACTGGCAGGATACCCTGTGGTTGATGTTAAGGCAACGCTTTACGACGGTTCATACCATGAAGTCGATTCATCAGAAATGGCTTTTAAGATAGCAGGCTCAATGGGATTTAAAGAAGCGGCAAGAAAGGCAAGTCCTGTTTTATTGGAGCCGATAATGAGCATAGAAGTTGTTACCCCCGAGAACTATATGGGAGACGTCATAGGGGATCTTAACTCAAGGAGAGGCAAGATCCAGTCCATGGAAAAAAGGGGAAATGCCCAGGTAATAAAGGCCCAGGTTCCTCTCTCCAGCATGTTCGGTTATGCGACTGACTTAAGGTCAAAGACGCAGGGCAGGGCAACATACACAATGCAGTTCTCACACTATGAAGACGTTCCAAAGAATATATCCGAGGCGATTGTAGCAAAGGTAAAAGGAGAATAATTTTTTAAAATTAATATAAGGAGGGGATAATGGCAAAGGCTAAATTTGAAAGAACGAAACCACACTGTAAC
>CAZBSJ010000224.1:0-3134 GCA_964494165.1 uncultured Nitrospiraceae bacterium | reverse complement strand
GGGATACTGGGCCAGATGATGGAGCCTTTTTATCAGACCCCTTATAAAATGACATCTTCCGCAGAAAAAAAATGGGCTCTGACAGGCTGCGCTAAAAGAGAGCCGAATGTGGTTAAATCTCTATTTATGGGCGAAGGCGAACTCGAGATGAGAAACAAGATCCTTCAGGATAAGTATAAAAAGATGAAGGAGAAAGAAGTAAGGTTTGAAGCAATAGGTGTAGATGATGCTGAATTGATAGTAGTTGCCTTTGGCATTGCGGCAAGGATAGCATTATCTGCTGTAAAGAGACTTAGGCGCGAAGGCGTAAGGATAGGTTTTTTCAGACCGATAACCCTGTTTCCGTTCCCTGAAAAGGAGCTTTTTTCGCTGGCTAATCCCCAAAGAAGGTTTATTGCAATTGAACTGAATGCAGGGCAGATGGTAGAGGATGTAAGGCTTGCTGTAAACGGCCGCTCAGAGGTTTCTTTTTACGGAAGAACAGGGGGAGGGATCCTTACTCCTGAAGAAGTATACGAGGAGTTAAATCTTTCACCTGTTCTAAAAGGCTAATCTTATTTAACATTCCATGAATACAAATTGTTCTTTGATTGACAGTTTCTGATTTTTTCTGGTATGTTTTACGAATGAAAAAATACCTTATTTTTGTAATCTTTTCTGTTTTTGTTTTTTCTGATGCATACGGTTTCGATATAAAAGGTCTTCAGCCTGTTTCGCCTTATGGTGTTTTTTCAGCTTTCAGCGCAGACAGCCTGCCAAAAGAGAAATTTGCTTATGAGATAGTCGCGGAGAGATCAATTGACCCGGATTTTTACAGATATTCCTTTAAATCAGCATTCGGATTAACTGACAGTTTTGAGTTTAATTTAACTGTCCCGTATGTTTATAAGCTGTATGACGAGGTCTCAGGATTTGAAGACATCTCTTTTGGTTTTAAACACAGGTTTTTTGATGAAGGTAAGTATGGCCCTTCTCTTGCATATGTAGTCAATGCTTCTATGGCTTCAGGCAAGGATGAATTCAGCACTGATGGCAGATTCGGATTAGGTTTTATTTTAAGCAAGAGGGTCGGTCCTGTAACCGGCCATGCAAATATTTTTTATTCTAGTCCCGGCACCGGGAAATTGGAAGACGAGATAACTGTTATTGCAGGATTTGATTTTTCTGCAGCGCATAAGTTTAAAATACTTGGAGAGTTATATGGAAGAAAAAGCCATTATTCTACAAAGCTGGATCAAATAGAGGGAAGATTCGGGTATAGATTTATGACAACCGATAATATCTATACCACTATTGGTGTTGGTGCAGATTTCAAGAACCGGGCACCTGAACTCAGGCTGTTTTTATCAATAAGTGCCATACTGCCTGTTGAAAAAAAGATCGTTAGAGAAATATATGAGGACAATAACAATGGTGACAAATAATTTGTCAGAACTTTATGTATTGACTGGATAAAAAATGTTTGATATAGGAATGCAGGAGCTGATTATAATATTTATTGTTGCCCTTCTTGTTTTCGGACCAAAGAAGCTTCCTGAACTGGGCAAAACACTTGGCAAAGGCATTGCAGAACTTAAAAGGTCGATGCATGGCATTAAGGAGCAGGTAGATTCTGAGCTGCAGGAAGTAAAACAGCCTTTGGCAAATCATGATGAAAAGAAGAAAAAACCAGTTGAAACAGTAAGTAAAGAATCTGATCAAGAAAATGAACAAAAGGGATGAAATAAATGTCAGAGAGCCATTCCTCGGAAGACTCAAAAATGCCTCTTGCAGAACATCTTGGAGAGCTAAGGAAACGGATCACCATTTCATTGATAGCAGTGCTTGTATCCTTTGTATTTACGTTCAGCTATTCAGAGAAGATATTTAAACTTATAACTTTTCCTTTAAAATATACCCTGTCATTTTCCTTAAAGAATCCATTTGTCAGTATTGTCTCCCAGGAAAAACTTCCGGCTGATACAAAGCTTGTGTTCCTGGCCCCTGCCGAGGCTTTATGGATGAACATTAAAATTGCTTTGGTTGCAAGTATATTGCTTGCCTTGCCTGTCTTGTTCCACCAGCTATGGAAGTTCATATCTCCAGGCCTTCTTTCGAAAGAAAAGAAATATGTGCTCCCTTTTATATTTGCAGCTACAGTGCTTTTTTTAATCGGCGCCCTTTTTTGTTTTTTTATAGTTCTTCCGTTTGCCATGGGTTTTCTTCTCACATATAAGGTTGGAGATGTACTGATGCCGATGTTATCTGTAGGACAGTACGTGGATTTTTGTCTTAAATTTATTCTGGCTTTTGGCGCTGTTTTTGAACTGCCTATTGCTATAATATTTGCAACCAGAATGGGCATTGTGACGACAAAGACACTGGCAAAAAACAGAAAATATGCGATATTGCTGGCCTTTGTTGTTGCTGCCATTCTTACTCCGACCCCCGATGCATTTAACCAGATTCTTATGGCTTTCCCGATGATAATTCTTTATGAAGTGGGTATAATTATATCCAGGATATTTATAAGGAGGAAAACAGCAAATGCCGACAGTTAGCATAAGAGGCAAAAGCCTTAAGGCGGTTGCATACGATATTGCTGAGGGCTATGTAACGGTAAATCCGTTATTTCTAAAGCCTCTGGATGCCGATGCCTTAACAGGCCTTTATCATGAAATCGCGAAGACTCAGGTCTCAATCAGGGGAGAAAAAATCTTAAGCACTGATTCGGATGCTGTACGGATGAGAAATGTTAGACTTCAAAGGCTTCATTCTGCCTCAATGATAATCAAGAACTTTGCCAGAGAGAGAAGGATAATTATTGTATAAATTGACAGCTAATTTCGGTTATGATAGGGTTTAGTAAATATGGAACTCCTTGACGATATAAAAGCAGCCAAGGATGTAATCAATGCCCTCATTAAGGCGAGAAAGACCTTCAGGATGTATCCAGAGAACAATCCGATGTATTCAAAGATCGTCGGCGATACCTATGCAAAATTCAAAGATTTTTTTGATTATAAGGACGAACTGTCTTTTAAAATAAAACAGCATGAAATTTTCTGTGATTCAGAGCAGGTATACCAGAATCCCCAGAAAGAGGATAATATTGCGCTTTTTTTCTTTAAGGACGGCCTGAGAGAGATAACATT
>CAZBSJ010000223.1:0-3154 GCA_964494165.1 uncultured Nitrospiraceae bacterium | reverse complement strand
CATTTAAGATTCCTACATGCCTTGTCGTTCCGCCAAGAAGCAGAAGAAAGGGCGTGAGGTATTCCTGCGTAAATCCAATCATGCCGCTTGCAAATGCGCCTTCGAGAAAGGAAAACCTGAGGGTCTTTTTTATCTTGCCGTTTTCTTTATCGCTTTCAGTAATCATAGGTAAAGATTAACAAATATAACACAGGGGGTAGTTGTTTTGTTAACCTGAACACGGCAAGCTGCAGATTAAAGAAAAGGCTTTTTATCCTGCCTTTAATAAGGCTTCTATGGCCTTGCTGTCCAACGGCCTTGAGAATAGATAGCCCTGTGCGTATTCGCTCTTCATTTCTTTAAATAAAGAAAGTTCGTCAGTAGTCTCTATTCCTTCTGTTACAACGCTCATTTTCATGTTGTGAGCCAGATTTATTATTGTTCTGGCAATTTCCCTGCTCTCAGAGTGGGCAGTTGATCTCCGTGTAAATGACGGCGCAATCTTCAAAGCATTTATTGGGAGGTTCATCAGATAACTTAATGCAGAATGCCCTGTGCCAAAGTCATCAATATCAATCTTTACTTTTAATTCTTTTAATTGATTTAAAATGCCGGCAGCATACTCATAATTGCTTATTATCATTTTTTCTGTAATTTCCAGCCGCAAGCTTTCAGCCCTTAATCCGGTGCTTCTAAGAGTTTCTTTAACCACCTCTACAAAATTGGGCTGCGAGAATTCCTTTGGGGAAATATTCACGCTGATTGTAAAGTCATTAAAATCAGATGATGTCTTCTGCCATTCACTCATCTGCCTGCATGCCTCATGTAGAACCCATTGCCCGATCTGGACAATCAGTCCTGTATCCTCTGCAACCTGAAGGAACTCTGACGGCATTGTCAGACCGCGCTGAGGAGGGTTCCATCTCAATAAGGCCTCCAACCCGATTATTTTATTATCCCTGATAGACATAATCGGATGATAATGCAGCACGAATTCATTTTGTTCAACAGACTTGCGCAGCTCTGATTCCAGCCTCATATCCCGCATTGCAGTCTCGTGCATGGATATGTCGAATATAACATGACATGCCCGGCCCCTATCCTTCGCAGCATACATTGCAGTGTCAGCATCCCTCAAAAGGTCCTCTGGATTGTGGTATATGATTAGCTCGCTGAGCACAACCCCCATGCTTAGAGATACATAAAACTCCTGATTTTCCAGTATAAATGGAGGGCTGATTTCATCGTTGATACGATTTGCTACAATATGCACATCGTTTTTATTTTTAATGTCATCAAGGAGAATGGCAAACTCATCGCCCCCGAAGCGCGCAACAGTGTCAACAGCGCGCACACTGTTCCTGAGTCTTTGCGCTACCATAGTCAGCAGTTGGTTCCCTGCTAAATGGCCAAGCGTATCATTTATAACCTTAAAACGGTCTATGTCCAAAAAAATGACAGCGAACAGATACTCCTGATACCGCTTTTTTCGCTCAAATACATTATGCAACCGGTCCAGAAAAAGATCCCGGTTCGGCAAACTGGTAAGTTCGTCATAAAAAGCCTTATGTTTTAGCTGCTCCTCGGCAATCTTTTGTCTGGAGATATCCCTTGCCACATGGATTATCTGCACAACCTTTCCTGAAGCATCTTTTATGGGAGAAGCTGAAACTTCCATGTAAATCTTTTGGCCGTTATCTCTATAATGCACATGTTCTACTTTAAAATGTCCTCCTTCCTCTACTACATTCAATAAAGGACACGGGTCATCAGACAGTTCGCATGGATCAGACCGGTGATGGGTAAGCGCATAGCATTTCTTTCCGATTACCTTTTCTAAAGGCAGGCCAACCTCTTTAAGGAAAACCCTGTTTACTGCAACAATCCTGTAATCGCTGGTGTCAATGATGGAGATGGAATCAGCCATGCTGTCAAGAACCAGCCTTGAAAACTCGTCTGATCTTCTAAGTTTTTCCTCCATTCGTTTCCGTTCTTCCAACTCACATAGCAGTTGTTCATTGGCCTTTGCTAGGTCATCTGTCTTTCTTGCAACCAGTTCTTCAAGATAATTGCGGTGGACTTCAAGCTCCTCATCCCTCGCCTGAATATTTTCCAGCATCTGGTTTAAACCTTCAGACAGGCGGCCTATCTCATCACTTCTATATATATCAGACCGCACCTTAAAGTTACCCCTCTCAGCTTCTTTGCTGACATTCATAAGGCTTTTTATCGGACTTATGATTTGCTCTCCCACAAAAAAAGCCAGGGATACTCCGGCAAGCAGGGTAACAAGCATAATAAAAACAGAAATATAGATTGTTCTGTCTGTAAGGCTGACGACTCCAACTAGAGAAGCATCAAGCTTCTGAAATTCCTGCTCCTTAATCCTGTTGATCAATGTCAGGATTTCATCCTCGCTTGCCTTGAATTTTTTTTGTTGCTCAGCCACCTCAGTCCATCTCTGGGTTAGGATAATGGTCAGGAACTCATCTCCAAGCGCTATATACTCATCTGTCTTTAGGCTTAGGCTTCTGACCGCTCCTGTCAGATATTTATCATCTGTATCAGATAAGTGTTCCGTGATTTCATTTGTTATTTCTCCTCTCAATTTCTCAATCTTTGCTTTTGGCATGGAAGTTCCTGCATCAATGGAGGAATTAACATTGCTTATAATTTCTTTTGCATTGCTCTCGATCTCTAAGAGATGAACTGTATGGCTGTAGACTATATTCCTGATAAAACTAGATTTTTTGTTTATTGTCACTACGGAGATTATGCTGATAGCGCTGAAAAGAAGGATAAAGGCAAATACAACTATAAAGCCTGCGAGAATTTTTTTCCGCAGGCCCATATTTTGCGTTACAGCCATTACCTTCTTAATAAGATTTGGCTTTAAATTCGGCATCTCCCCTTCCCCCTAAGTGCTCTGTTTTTCCCCTCTTTTAATCATATTTAGTTATGTAATTATATCAGTTTTTCAATCCTGCGCAAGTATGAACTAACCAATTATGGAGCATTGGCTAAGAAATTGTTTTGAGAAGGATTTGTCGCGCTTTTTTCAGATTCCTTTTGTCGTCAGCTTCTGTCTTTTTTGGCGTCTCAAGTATTAATGGTATGTTCGAAAAACCCTTATGTTTCAGAAATTGCCTGAAACCTTCGTTGCCTATTTTGCCTT
>CAZBSJ010000222.1:0-3156 GCA_964494165.1 uncultured Nitrospiraceae bacterium | reverse complement strand
AGATTAAAGACCATCTTTCAGAAGAGGTCCTTTTCGGAAAACTCTCCAAAGGCGGGAGGGTGTTTATCGATTTGGAGAAGGATAAACTCACTTTTGAATACTCATAAAAATCAGAGCAATAAAAAATATTGCTATCTTCTGCGATCCTAAATGCCTGTCTATCGCCTGACAGATAAAATCGCGTTCTCTCCCCCTGAACTCGCTGAAGATGACGGATTGCTTGCAATAGGCGGAGATCTTAGCGAAAAGCGCCTCCTTCTTGCTTACTCTATGGGTATATTCCCGTGGTATTCAAAGGGAGATCCAATCTTGTGGTGGTCTCCTGACCCGAGGCTTGTCCTGTTTCCCGAAGAGCTTAAGGTTTCAAGGAGTCTTAGACAGGTGATTAAAAAAGGTATTTTTAAAATTACTTTTAATAAGGCCTTTGAGGAAGTTATACGCAACTGCGCGGCAGCAAAGAGGAAAGGCCAGAGAGGCACATGGCTTACAGAGGATATGATTAAGGCGTATATTAAACTTAATAAAAAAGGTTATGCGCTTTCTGTTGAAAGCTGGTTCAATGATGAACTTGCAGGCGGGCTTTACGGCGTTGTTATTGGAAAAGTATTTTTTGGAGAGTCAATGTTCGCAAAGAAAAGTGATGCCTCAAAGGTCGCTTTTGTTGCGCTGGTCCAGAAGCTCGAAGAACTGAAGTTTAGCCTTATAGACTGCCAGGTGACGACAGCGCACCTGAAGAGCATGGGAGCCAAAGAGGTGCCACGCTCAGAGTTTCTGAAAATTCTTGGCCGCTCAATCAGAATTTGAGATTATCATCACATAAATTTACGGGTGATTATGATAAAATCCTTCGTAAGGGGAGACAAAAAGAATTTTCTTAAATAAATAACAAGAAACACCTCTGCTCGCAAATACAATAAGAATTCAGAAGCATGGAGTTTTATGAAAGATTCTAAGATAAAGATTTATGTCTTTGCCATAATCGCGGTGTGGACGACATTGTTAGCAGCATCTTTTCTCTGGAACCAGACTCAGATTAAAAAGAATATGCTTAGGTTGGCTGAGACCAAGACAAGGCTTGCCTTTGAAAAAGATTTTTTGTACCGCCAGTGGAACAACAATCATGGCGGTGTCTATGTGTATGCAACAGAAGAGACCCCGCCAAATCCTTACATGGACTATCTTCCGGAAAATACAATTACAACCTCAGCAGGAAGACTGATGGTGCTGGTTAATCCTGCATTTATGATCCGACAGACAAATGAGCTGGCAAAAAAGATCGGCAGCACTAGTTTTACCCGCGTAACAAGCCTGAAGCCTGTAAATCCTGCTAACAAGCCTGACTCCTGGGAGGAAAAAGCTTTGCGTCAGATAGAGCTGGGTAAAAAAGAAGTGCTTGCGATTGAAGAGATGTATGGCAAGAAATATATGAGGCTTATGACGGCATTTATTACTGCCAAACCATGTATCAAATGCCACGCTGTTCACGGATATAAAGAAGGTGATGTGCGAGGCGGCATAAGTTCGATGACTTACATTGACGACATACTGGCAATCGGCGGGAGAAACGTTAGGCGCATGCTTATAATCCATGGTTCTTTGTGGTTCCTCGGCTCCTTTGGAATTATTTTTTCAACGGTTCAAATAAGAAAGAGCTCAAAAAGGCGCAGAAAGGCCGAAGAAGAACTTGTTAAATCCCAGAAACTTGAATCGATTGGAATACTTGCCGGCGGCATTGCCCATGATTTCAATAATCTGATGACCGCAATATATTCGTATATAGAATTGTCAAGAATGTCTGTCCCTTCCCAAAGCGATGCAGCCAGCCACCTGCTAAAGGCCGAAGAAGCCTGCAAAAAAGCAGAAGACCTGAGCAGCAGGCTAATCACTTTCTCCAAAGGGGGAGAGCCTTTAAAAAACATAATCCCGGTATCAGCTTTAGTAAAAGAAACTGCTTCGGAAGCTGCGAAAGGCACCGGCAGCACCTGTAAATTTTCAATCCCCGGCGATTTGCGGAACATTAAGGCAGATGAAAGACAGATAAAGCAGGTTATCAGAAACCTAATAATAAATGCTGTTGAAGCAATGCCTGAAGGTGGTGTTATAAACATAACCTGCGGGAACATATCTGTTACAGGGGACAATGGACTGTCCCTTAAAAACGGAGATTATGTGAAGATATCAATTAAGGACAGCGGAGCCGGAATACCAGAAGAGAACCTGCCAAAAATATTTGATCCGTATTTTTCTACTAAGGATAGGTATTCACAAAAAGGTCTTGGTCTGGGGCTGGCGGTAAGCTACTCGATTGTGAAAAAACACCAAGGGCTTATAACAGCAGAATCAAGGCCTGGCGAAGGCGCTACTTTTCATGTTTATATCCCTGCTGCCTGACAAAGCATGTTCGGCATCAGCTGATTAGTAAGGACTTCAATCCTCTGACAGCCCTTTCAGGGGAAGGGTAAACAGGAACCTTTGCTTTTTCCAAAAGCGCTGTAAGTTTTTTGGATATGCCGCCTTCCGACACATAAAATACAACCGGCTTATTAAAGCCTTTTAATATCTCCTTAATGATGCCTCCGAGTCTTTCACTTATTCCAAGGACATTCGGGAGGGCGATAATCAGAAAGCCGTCAAAATCATCCTTCAACTTATTGAGCGCTGTTGCATAATCTTCATCTTTAACCTGTCCGGTCAGATCAAACGGATTATTTATCCCATAAAAATGCGGGAAGATTTTTTTAAGGATATCTCTCTTAATATCTGGAAGCTTGGGGACTTCAAGCCCCTGCCGTATGCATTCATCTGTAGCCAACACACCTGAGCCGCCGCCATTAGTTATGATGCATACGCGATTTCCTTTCATCTGCCTTTGGAAGGAAAGCGCCTTTGTTGCATCTATCAGCTCATCAAAATCATCTGCCTCCTGAATCCCAAACTGTTTGAGTATTGAATGAAAGACCTCGTATCTGCCTGCGAGCCTTCCTGTGTGTGAATGAGCGGCAAGCCCCCCGCTTGAACTCTTCCCTGATTTTAGAACCAGAAGCGGCTTTTTTTCTGACAACAGCTTTGCCTTTTCAATAAAAATCCTTCCGTCAATAACTGATTCTATATATGAGATTACAACACCTGTATTGCTGTCATTTGCAAAGTGCTCAA
>CAZBSJ010000221.1:0-3181 GCA_964494165.1 uncultured Nitrospiraceae bacterium | reverse complement strand
ACCTCCCCTATTCTTCCTGATGCCCGGATAACGCCCGGAGCTAACATTTCTTCGTCAATGAAGGATACTATTATTGGCGCAATGTCGGAAAATTTATCGGGACTGTTTCTGACTATTTCACCAAGCATTTCCGGCGAACTCCAGCCTATGCCTCCTGACTCTTCTCTTATCATCCACAGCAAACGGCCGACGATATCCCTGACTATCTCAGGTTTTGTCTCAGCAACTTCTTTGGTCAGACAGCCGATTGCCTCAATTGCCCTCCAGCAGATAAGAGTTTGCTTATCATAAGCAAGTGATATTAGCTTGCTTATCAGTCTTTTTTTACTAAGCTGAAGTTCGCCCAATCTGTCAAATCTTCTATCGAGTAAGAGCTTCTGTATTTCCTCTTTCAAATAATTGTCCTGTTCTTTTTAGGCAGCAGGTTGCTGAAAAAGTTGAACTAGGCACTAAGTGTCATGCTGAACTTGTTTCAGCATCTAATGAACGCAATAAGTTATAAGATCCTGAAATAAATTCAGGATTACAAAAGAGATTTTTCAGCAACCAGCTAATGCTGTATTATTTTCCTTTTGCTTTTTTCATAAGTTCGATCCAGTCTTTCATGTGCTGGAGATTTTCAGACAGATTCCACCAGCCGTTTTTAAAGGCAGCATAGTCAGGCGCGCCTGTCATTGCTGAGGCATATTTTATGGAATTTCCGTAAAACAGCCATTGCCTTATCCACATCTGCTCTATTGACTCATCAAACGGATTTTTGCCGTGCGGGAGTCCTTCTGCAAGATTATGCTTCCATGCCTCCAGTAAAAGAAGCGTGGCAGTTAATGTCATATCATTAGTTTCCTTGATTGTATTGTCCATTTTTTCAAAATGGCCGTTTATCCATGATGAACTGTGGCACGCATTACAGAACTTTTTCATCGCATTCTCTCGCTCAGTCTGCTCATCCTTGCTGATTAGAAACTCTGTTGCAGGCTCGCCTGTAAAAGTTGTCGGCAATGGCAACCCGTCTTTATTTTTTATGATTGAAGTGTCTCCGTGCTTTGGCTGCGGATGGGAATACACTAGGCCGAAAAGCCTGACCCATAATCTGGAGCCGAAATCATGGCTGCGCTCTATGACAACCTTGCCTTCAGGGGTAGTGATAAGACTGTTGTGACAAGAGGCACAGGTAGGAGCCTGAAAATCTGCTCCGACTTTCCATGGAACTGCATTAAAATCCCATTCCTGATACTTTGAAAAATATATATTGCCGTGTTTGCTTTCTTTGTAAACATTCCATGCAGGGACATCCGGATCTAGATGGCACTGTGCGCATGTATATGGTTTTCTTGCTACTTCAATGGAAAAGGCATGCCTTGGATGGCACGAAGTGCACGCGCCCATACTGCCGTCAGGGTTGAGCCTTCCAACTCCCTGATTGGGCCAGTTGGCAAGCATAGGCACTTTCATGGTTCCTATTGCTGTCTTGACCTCTCTCATGCCTTTAACTGTCACATCTGTACCATGGCAGGAGAAACAAGTCTCACCTTGCGTATGCCCGGATGAACTCATGTGGGTAATCTTGCCGTCCTTAAATTCTTTTTTACCGATGATGGTCTCGACAAGACTGCTGTAAACAGGATTTTTTTTAAGATTTCCATAGGCATGACCTTTTTTGCTTTTTAAATATTGCGCAACCTCATCGGTATGACATGTAGAGCAGTCATTGGAAGAAACTACGATATTAATCTTAAAGCTGATATGTTCGAAATTATCTTTGTGTTTATCCGGATTCAGGCTGTGACATTCATAGCAGCCTACAACGATATTTTCGAGATTTGCAGGAACCTTTTTCGCAGACATCCGTCTTTCGAGTTCGGGTTTTTTCAGAGCTGACGATGGTGTTGTCTTCGAATGCAGGCTTCTCTGCCAGTCTTCGACTATGCCCGGAGTATAAAGCTTATGACACCCAATGCAGGCAGAAGTCTCAGGGCTTATTGGCGGAGTTTGCGCAAATAACAGCACGGGGAAAAGAACAAAACAGACCAATAACAAAACTGCTTGTTTTTTCATAAAGCCTCCTGTTGGTATTGTTTGATAGAATATTGTGAATTTATCAATAACCCCAGAAAATGCATTCAACATGGATATAGATGACTGAAAAGTCTTTTGCAGCAACACCTTGTTCCTGCCGTGATGCAATTCTTGATTTGCATAATAATTTGCGAAGACTTTTGTGAATTGCATCATGGCATTTGATAAAATCATGTTGAATTTAAAAGACCTTGAAGGCATTTATGTCCATGTGTATCAAAATTAAATGCATTTTCTGGGTAAATCAGTCTATCTTTTTGAAAGCCTGTTTTTTAGCCTTGCATATCGGGCATTCATCAGGCGGCTCCTTTTCTACGGTGTTGCCGCAGACCTGGCAAACATAATAATCTATTTCAGGGTTTTTCCCGATATTCTCAAGCGCTTTTTTATAAAGCTCTGCATGTATCTTTTCTACCTCATTTGCAAAAGTAAAACTTCTCTCAGCTGTCTTGTTTCCCTCGGACTTAGCCTCTTCAATCATCTTTGGGTACATTTTCTGGAACTCATACGATTCTCCACTTATGGCATGCTCAAGATTTTCCTTTGTGCTTTTTATGCCTTTCATCTCTCTTAAATGATTATGGGCATGGATTGTCTCTGCTTCTGCGGCAGCCCTGAAAAGCTTTGCGATTTGCTTATATCCTTCTGTTTCAGCCTTTTTTGCAAAGGCAAGATATTTTCTGTTCGCCTGCGATTCTCCGGCAAACGCTTCCTGAAGATTTCTTTCTGAGTTAGACACTTTTCCCTCCTTTAATTATGAATTATCTCTGTTGTTAGCTGCCCTTTTTTCATTGCCTCCTCTTGTTGAATATAATGCTTCAGCGAGCTATCACGTCGTCGCAGTTGACTTCATATTCATGAGTCATCGAAGACCTTATGCTGCATCAGGCGAGGTCGAAACGGTCAAGGTTCATTACCTTGCTCCACGCAGCCACAAAGTCGTGCTGGAATTTTTTCTGGGAGTCCTGACAACCATAGACTTCCGCGATAGCCCGGAGCTGGGAGTTCGAACCGAAGATGAGGTCTATACTGGTTGCGGTCCATTTGAGCGTGCCTGTTGCGCGATCACGACCCTCGAACACATCTTTATCTTCCGAGGCCGCCT
>CAZBSJ010000220.1:0-3195 GCA_964494165.1 uncultured Nitrospiraceae bacterium | reverse complement strand
CCCTCACTGGCTATCGGGCATGCAATCGGAAGACTTGGATGCCTTTCTGCAGGCTGCTGCCACGGGAAACCTGCAGAAGGAATTAAATGGGCGATAACATTTCTTGATCCTGAATGCCTTGCGCCAACAGGTATTCCCCTGCACCCCACACAGCTTTATGAAGCAGCAGGCGAATTCATAAATTTCTTCATATTAATAATTCTGAGAAAACACCAGTCTTTTAAGGGACAGCTTTTCTGGACATATCTGCTGCTTTACTCGGTTATCAGATTTGTGGTCGAGTTTTACAGGGGGGACATAGAGCGCGGATTTATTTTGAGCAATCTTTCAGTATCTCAGGCCATCAGCATAGCGGTTTTCTTGGCCGCAATAATTGCCCTGATTATTTTGAAGAAAAAATACGGAAATAAGAGCTAAAGCGGCATATACGCCCTGGGATTCAGAGCCATTCCTGAGATGTTCCCTGCAATAAAATGATGATATCCTGCTGCAGCTATCATGGCAGCATTATCAGTGCACAGAGATACCGAGGGAATAAATATCTCGACCTCCCTTTCCTCTCCCATTTCCTTCATTCTTTTACGCAGCTCTCTGTTTGCAGATACTCCGCCTGAAAGTGTTACGCGTCTTATACCTTCTTTTCTTATAGCCCATTCAGTTTTCCTAACCAGCACATCAACAATGCAAGCCTGAAATGAGGCGGCAATATTCCTGATAAGCTCGGAGTTACCCCCCCATCCCCCCCTTACTAAGGGGGGGATTCTTCTGACTTTTGAGTTTCTGAACTTCCGTTCTTCTGCTCTTCTGCTCTCACATAGTGCAGCACTGCTGTCTTTAAGCCGCTGAAGCTGAAATCAAATGATTCGGGCAGATATGGCCTTGGGAAATCTATTGCCTTTGGATTGCCCTCCCCTGATAGCTTATCAACAACAGGGCCTCCGGGATAACCAAGCCCAAGAAGTTTCGCGACCTTATCATACGCCTCCCCTGCTGCATCATCCCTGGTCCTTCCGAGTTCCTTATAACTTCCAAAGCCGTCTATGCGATGAAGGCTTGTGTGACCTCCAGAAGCTATTAAGGATAAGAATGGGAATTCAGGCCTTGGGTCTTCGAGGAAAGATGAAAATATATGCCCTTCCAGATGATTTACCGCAATCAAAGGGATATTTTTTGAAAAACATAAAGCCTTTGCAAATGAACATCCGACAAGCAGGGAGCCTATCAATCCGGGACCATGGCAGACCGCGATTGCCGAAAGGTCTTCCAGCTTCGCCCCCGCGGTTTTTAACGCCTCATCAACAATAGGCCACATCATCTCTATATGCCTTCTTGAGGCAAGCTCAGGCACGATCCCGCCGTATTTCTTATGGATGTCTGTCTGGCTTGAGACGATGTTAGAGATTATTTTAACCCCGTCTTCGACGATTGAAGCCGCGGTATCATCACATGATGTGTCTATTCCAAGAATAAGCATTAGATATTAATACGCCTCCTTGAATAAGTTATCGGTTAGGTCAAATTACTGATAAACCTGCCTGCATCCTTTTTGCTTAACACCCGCAAAATAATAACCTTATTGCCTTCGATAAAGTAAAATACCCGGTACTTATCCACCCGCAGTCTGTAATAATCCGAAGACGTTCCCTTAATTTTCTTAATCAGTTTACCTCTTGGAAACGGATTTGCCTCAAGCACTTTTATGCCTGAAGTAATGCGAGTGCATAGAGTTTCACTGAAGGCATCGAGATCTTTGACAGCCTTCGGCGAGAGGATAATATGAAACTCATCCACCTTTTTTTTCTCTTTTTGATAAGTAATCGTCCAAACGCACGCCGCCTTTGCTACGATATTCTGCCTGTGCCTCAGCGAGCATGTCATGAAGAGCAGCGCTTTTTTCGAGAAGGTAGTCCTCAAAGTCCTCTTCGGAAATTGCTGTCACTATCGCTCTCGGTTTGCCCTTTGACGTGATTATCACTGCTTCTTTCTCTGCCTTTCTCAGAATTTCTGATGTTTTGTTCTTAAGTTCCCTAACATTTGCAAACTTCATCCCTTTCGCCTCCTAGTAGCTACATTTGTAGCTACTATGACACAATCAGCGTGCATTGTCAATAAGTTAGGTTTTTTCCACGGAGAGATTCAACAACATCTCTCACACGGAGAGCTATCTACATAGGCTTAGCCCTAGATTAGGCAGATAAGTAAATGGGAAGAGAGTTCAGGATTCGGCTGTCACTAACAAGAGATATAATTAACCGGATTCCTTCTTTAAAATCTCTTTTATCTGCTTACGCAGCTTGGGAAGTTCTTTTTTTACAATGCCCCAGACGATCTTATAATCTATGCCAAAATAGAAATGGATGAGCTTATCCCTTAATCCAGCCACCTCTTTCCATGGGATATCGGGATGCTTTGCCTTAAAGTCTGCCGAAATAATTTTTGATGCCTCTCCGATTACTTCCAGATTGCGAACAACAGCGTCTTGTGTCTTTCTATCTGACAGCAATCTCCGATAGGTAAATCCCTTAAGGTAAGAGCGTATCAGCTCGATTGCTTCATAGATATCACCGAGAAAGTCTATGTCCCTGCGTTTAGACATAAATCATGCTCTTTTCGATATCCTTCGCAATATGTTTATATCTTGGATTATGAAAACTTGATTTGAAGTGATCATAAGTCGCCACATCAACCTTTCTGCCAAAAATTTCTTCAAGCGTGTCAGCGAGTGAAACAAACTCCAATCCCAGAGTTTTGCGTAGGTCTACAAGGATATCTATATCGCTCTTTTTATTTTGCGTCCCCTTTGCAAATGAGCCGTACAGAATTATCCTTTCTACGCCGTATTTTTCTTTCAATTTCGGCAGTTCTTTTTTCAGGATTGAAATTATTTGCTCTCGTGTCAGAGGGGTAGTTTTTTGGGGTTGTTTCCTCATTGTAATTTTTTGCCTCCCTCAAATTCTCTGCTTATATATTACCAACCCATCCGCCAACAGACAAGTTTTTTTGAGATCTATGTTTTGCGATTCAAGTGGTTTTAATGCATCTATCCCAAAAATAAGCATTAGATATTATAAATGGTTTATAAAAGACTTTGCAGAAATGGAGGGTTTTTGCTTGTTATCTATAATGTTCCCGCGCGGGGAGCGACTGCAGATTATCCTCTCTGCCCTCCTCAGCAAATGTTTCAATCCACGCTCC
>CAZBSJ010000219.1:0-3204 GCA_964494165.1 uncultured Nitrospiraceae bacterium | reverse complement strand
TTTAAAATGCCGGCATGTCTCATAACTGCGAGATGCTGCGATACGTTAGCCTTTGGAATGCCTAATATATTTACCAGCTCAGTAACCGTCTTTTCGCCGTCCTTAAGCGCATTCAGAATCTCAAGCCTTTTAGGACTTGCAAGCACCTTGCAAACCTCTGCCTGCATCTTAAATAAGGTTTTATCCTGTTTCATTGCTATTATTTTATTATTTTTAGTGTATAAATATCAATAGAATATGAAACTGTTGAGGGGCTTTTGAGTCGTTGAAAGGCTTTAAACGCCTTTATCGATTTTGGATTTAAAACCATCCAAGACTTCGGATGCCAGGCCTTTATCTATGAAAAGCGAGATCATCTTGCTGACTTTTTCAGCAGCAGAAATTAAGCTGTTTTTATCATTTGGAGCTTCTTCAATTGCGGTTAATGCCCTTTTTAAAAAAATCGGACTGGCTTTTTTCCCTATCTGTTCATTTAGATATACCTTCAAATCATCCTTGATTGCCATAGTTTTTTTATAAACCTATCTCTTTAATTACTTTATAAAAAAGATTTACTACTATAACCACAAAGATTGCCCCTGCGAGAAAAATAAACCCAACAATCAGTTGCTGATACATATCAGGCAGCATTGGAAAAAACGGGGTAGTCAGATATCCGATTGCGAATAGGGCAACCAAAGAAGAAAGAACCTTCCAGGTCGCTCCTACAGTCCCTCCCTGAATTCTCTTATTAAGACTTACTACCCGTACCAAAGCATAAATCATTACGCATATAGCAGCTATCGAAAGCCCTAAAAACAATTTTTCCACAACTTCCTCCTTTTTTTAAATACAGGGAGGGGATTATCCCTCCCTGTGATAAAGCTTTAATTAAAATCTCCAGGTAAGACCAAAGTCCAGGGCATTTATACTAAGCGTAGACTCGAGTTCAGCAGAATTGCCCATAAAATCTGTCCCTGTCTCATTAATTGTTTTTCTAAAGGCATGTTTATAGCCGAGATTTAGGATTAATGACTTTGATATTTCGTAGCCTATGCCTGCTGTGACATGATGTTCAACAATAGCAGGAAAACCTATAATCCTCAAGTATTCATATTGAAATCTATTAACAGACTTGCCTTGAAGATCTATTGATGATGTGCCATCAAAATTATCATTGGTTTTTACAGGGTTTTTTCCATAATTATAGCCTGCTCTGAATGCCAATTTTTTTGCCGGCTTAATCTGCACGCCAACGGCATATACCCACTGATTTCTCCAGTCAAAATCCCCGTAGCCTTTTGCATCCGCCCAATTTATCCATCTTGCATTTGCTTCAATAAGCAACTTGCCATTCAAAGGTAAAAAAGCAATCCCCAGGCCGGCCTGCTGGGGTGACTCGAGTTCAAGATCATCTTTAGAGCCATCTAAGTCTAAGTCAGCCACATTCTGATGATCAACATTCTGGGGCGAGATATATGTAGCGCCTATATAAATATTATTTGCAGGCCTGAATATGGTGCCAAGCTGTACGCCATAACCATAATTAAAAGATGTCCCTTCCCCCAAATCCAGGCTGGAATAATCAATGTGGAGCCCTAATCCTATGGAAAGCCTGTCATTAATCATATATGCAAGATTCGGGGAGAATTTCATTATCATCAACTGTGTATTAACGCCAACAGGCAATGATGTATCTCTGTAATCAACGCCAAGGCCGGATACACCGTAGGCAGCTAAGCCGAACCTAAGATCCTTGCTTATTGGACTGGATATGCCGGTTGCAGGAATAGCATAGACCTTATCATCACTGTCAGCCTTAAAAGTAGCCGGTCCTATTGTAACTTTTGCATCTACTTTTGGCATGAATAATGTCCCGTCAAAGTTAAATGCTGACCCCGGACAATAAGGACCGAAGCACATTGCTGCAGGATTTGCAAAGACTGCTGCGATGGGATCCAGAGGATAGGCGATTCCAACTCCGCCCATAGATCTTGAAGTTGCACCAATGCCGATTAAATTAGTTCCATTGGTTGCGTAGGCAGTGGCGCTGAAAACTACGAATAAAACAAGTAAGGACAATAATAAACAAAACCTTCTCATATTACCTCCCACCTAATTTTTTGTAGCACTTGAGTATGTTAACAGCCTCCTAAATGAATCATATATATTGTTTTTAGAATTTTGTCTTTCTTATAAGAAAAGAAAATATGCCGTTTGATTCTCTTGACTCAAGAAGTTCATTTCCAGTCCGCTTCAGAAAAGCCGGGATATCTGCCTTTGAGCCTCTGTCAGTCACCTCAACAAAAAGGGTCTGCCCGGGCTTAAGCGCATCAATAGCCTTTTTAGCCTTTAATACAGGAAATGGACAGCTCATTCCTTTGCAGTCAAGCATTGCATCAGGTCTTCCATCATGCATTTTAATGCCTCCAAAATGCTTTTCAAAAAAAACTGAGTTAGGATAAAACAGAGAGTAAGGAAAAATCAATGGGGAAAATAAAAAAGGAGGGGAAAAGTTCCCCTCCTTTTTTTGTAAAGAGATTAACTTAGAAAGTTACATCAAAGGTGAAATAGATATCATGCGCACTTTTTACAGGGGCGAGCAATTGCATATCGGTTGTTGTTAAATCTGCAACCTTTTTTGGTTCTCCAATCCAGAACCCGCTACCAGTGTATTTAAACTTATAGTACTGATAGCCAAGCCTTACAAATGCATCGCCTCTTTTTGCAATAGGTTTTTTGTTCAGATGCTGGATAAGATATGCCTCATAGACTTCTCCGCGTGTTGCTAGTTTACTTACCCAAAGATCATCAGCTGCTGGCGTAAATGCCATCCAGTATTTTGAACCCCTGTTGTATTCTGCACCAATTTTTGTGCCGGTAGATTGAATGTCATATCTGGCTCCAAGATAAATAGCATTTCCTGTACGTGATTTTTTGTCCCCGGCGTCATAAAGAAGTCCACCAAATGGCATATTCAAATATGTGACATCTGGGATACGATCGTCATCAAAATCCCCTGCAGGATACAATATATTTCCACTGTACATATTATTGTTTGGATGAGTCTTTGACAGTGCTCCGGTAACAAATAGATTAAGGTCACCAGGGCCAACATCATTAACCTTTCCCATTAAAACACTGCCCCACCATGAAATATCTCCAATGTTTTTATTTTTAGCGCCAAGTCCAAAAGGATCACTTTTCCCAGGAAAAGCAAATATG
>CAZBSJ010000218.1:0-3205 GCA_964494165.1 uncultured Nitrospiraceae bacterium | reverse complement strand
ATGGGCGGAGAAACAGGGATTCAAGTTCGAATCCATTAAGCACGAAGACAAAGGCGCCTGGGATCTCTTTATCCAGAAGGGCTAATTCAGGAAATTAAAAAAAGGGCATTTTCAAAAATGCCCTTTTTTTGTCCTTATTTTTACCCATTACTCTCAGTCTACTTATATTTATCAATAGAACCGCAGCGGAAAGGCCTTTGCGGTTTTCAAGTCATAACCAAACCGTATTCAGGGAAACTGGCATTAGCATCCTTTTTATGATAGGGTTAAATGTAAGACCTTCTCTTTAATCAAAAAGGAGGCGTTATGAACAGAAGGGAATTTCTTATATCCGGCACAATAATAGGCGTAGGGCTTTCTATCCCTGAAGGCATATTAAATCTTATTGGCGAGGCTGGAGCAACAGAAAAAATTGACCTTGCAATAGCGCACGGCCCTTCCCCGTCTGCAATAACAAAGGCTGCGATTGATGCATTGGGCGGAATAAAAAAATTCATATCCAGAGGCGATATTGTGGTCATAAAGCCTAATATCGCATGGGACAGGCTTCCTGAGCAGGCAGCAAACACTAACCCTGATGTTGTTGCAACTGTTGCAAAATTGTGTCTTGATGCAGGCGCAAAAAAGGTAAAGATATTTGACAGAACAGTTAATGACCCAAGGAGATGTTATGTCCAGAGCGGAATTGCAGATGCTGTCAAACCATTGAGGGTTGAACTGGAACACATTGACGACAGGAAATTCAAGGACATGGATATAAAAGGTCAGGCGCTTAAATCGTGGCCGTTATACACAGAGATTTTTGAGGCTGATAAGGTGATAAATATCCCGATTGCGAAACATCACGGCCTCGCCAAGCTTACCATGAGCATGAAGAACTGGATGGGTGTGATGGGCGGCTCAAGAAGCAATATACACCAGAAACTTGACGAGAGCCTCGCCGACCTCTCTATGAAGATTAAGCCCACACTCACAATACTTGACGCCGTAAGAATATTGACAGCAAACGGACCGCAGGGCGGAAGCCTCTCTGACGTAAGAAGGCTTGATACCGTTATAGCAGGCATAGACCAGGTTGCCATTGATTCTTACGGAGCTACTCTCTTCGGCATGAAGGGGAGCGACCTCGGTTATGTCAGATTAGCTGACAGAATGGGAATTGGTATAATGAACCTTGAGAAACTTAAGATTAAAAAAATAGAAGTAAAGGCACAGAGATTCTAATATAATCCGATGGAAGACAGCGGGTGGTGTTTGAGCGGATTTATTTTGCAGATACACCATAAAGTAAAAATACTCAAAAATAAATGAGGCAAAATACCTCGGAGTCCCGATTTCATAGGGACGAGAATGAGCGAAAATACTACCCGCTGCCTTACATCGGCTCTTAAAGAAACTTTGGATACGTCCGGATGAAAAACGCACGAAGAATTTCTCAGGGCATTTTCTTATTGCTCTTCCTGTTTTTGTTTATTCAGACAGAATCAAAGGGAAGAGATGAGCTGGGATATCCGGTAAAGATATTTTTAGACTTCGACCCTCTAATACTTATCACAACCCTGTTTTCTGCCCACACAGTTGAAAAGATGTTCTTCCTTTCAGTAATAACCATTGTTGTGACACTCATCTTAGGAAGAGTTTTCTGCGGATGGGTATGCCCTTTGGGCACTCTGAACAATATCGTCGGGTCATTGAGAAAATGGCGCCCTGACACGCCAGCCAGAAACTGGCACAGAACTAAATATTACATATTAATTTTTCTTCTGGTTTCTTCTATCTTTACGCTCCAGCTTGCAGGAATAATGGATCCGATATCGCTGTTAATCAGGTCTCTCTCTGTCAGCATATATCCGCTTTTCAATTATGGGACGAGGGCATTCTTTGACACCATATATGAATTGGATATCAAAGGCGTTGTCAACGTATCCGAATCTGTTTATGATGTGTTGAAAAAGGGAGTCCTGTCCTTCAGGCAGTCTTACTATAATCAGGGGATATTAATAGGAGTTCTGTTTCTTTTCATCCTAGGCATGAATCTTGTAGAGAAAAGGTTCTGGTGCAGATATCTCTGTCCTTTGGGAGCATTACTCGGAGTCCTGTCAAGATTTTCCGTTCTCAAAAGGTCTGTAAGCGAAGGATGCAATGAATGCGGTGCATGTGCCGGAGTTTGTCAGGGTAATGCATCTCCTGATGCGGGTGAAAACTGGAAAGATGCGGAATGTTACTACTGCTGGAACTGCGATGACGTATGCCCTCAGAATGCTGTAAGCTTCGGGTTTCTCGGCAAGAAGAAAGCGGCTTCCATGGATCTTGGAAGAAGGAGAGTTATAGTCTCTGCACTCACAGGTATTGCGGCAGTGCCTTTGATAAGACAGACCCCGTTTTCAAAATCAGGTTATTCAAATCCAAAACTCATAAGGCCTCCGGGCTCTCTCGAGGAAAAAGAATTCCTGAAAAGATGCGTTAAATGCGGTGAGTGCATGAAGGTATGCATAACAAACGGGCTTCAGCCGACTCTGCTCGAGGCAGGCCTTGAGGGGATATGGTCGCCACTTTTAATTCCAAGGATCGGCTACTGCGAATTCCGATGCACGCTTTGCGGTCAGGTATGTCCGACAGGCGCAATAAAAAAACTGCCTTTGGAGGAAAAGGTCAAGGTCAAGATCGGGCTTGCAATGATTGATAAGGGCAGATGCCTGCCTCACGCCCACGCTACCCCATGCATTGTATGCGAGGAGGTCTGTCCGACTCCAAAGAAAGCAATATGGTTTGATAAGGCTGTTGTAAAAACAAGAGACGGAAAAGAGGTTGCTGTTCAGCAGCCAAGGGTTGATCTTGAACTCTGCATCGGATGCGGGATATGCGAGACAAAGTGCCCTGTGATAGACCAGCCTGCCATATATGTAACGAGCATAGGAGAATCGAGGTCAAAGAAAAACCAACTGCTTCTTTCTAGAATCAACCAGAAAAATACAGATATTGCTCAAAAATTTATTTAACTCGATAGATATTGAGATTACCTTGAAAAGTTGTATCCATTAAGTAATAGTAAAACATTTATGATTGGGGATTAAGGTATCGAAAAATAAATTTTTTCATAACACCTGTATTTTTTTATTCGGGGTAGTCAGCACATATTGACATTATAATCAGATATATGCCATAGTTTGAACAGGTTTTGGCAAGCCTTTGTCTGATCTGAAGC
>CAZBSJ010000217.1:0-3253 GCA_964494165.1 uncultured Nitrospiraceae bacterium | reverse complement strand
GAGTCGCACCATAGATTGAAAAAAGACGCTCCAAGCGGCACTGCCTTAAAAATGGCTCAGGTCATAGCAGATGCAGTCAACAGAAACCTTGACGAAGTGGCCGTATACGCAAGAAAGGGAATGATAGGGCAAAGGACTAAAAAAGAGATAGGCATACAGACAGTACGCGCCGGTGACATTGTTGGAGAACATACTGTTCTGTTTGGAGGGCTCGGTGAAAGGATAGAGATAACCCATAAGGCGTCAAGCAGGGACACATTTGCAAGGGGAGCATTAAGGGCTGCTGTCTGGATCTCAGGCAAACCTGCCGGGTTATATGACATGCAGGATGTTCTGGGATTAAAGTAACAGCAATATATTACATAAGAAAGGATATGGTATTTGAGTGGATTTTTTTGCCGATACTCCAAAAGTTTATTATGAAAAATAAAGAGGCAAAAGCCTCGGAGGGCAATAGCCCGAGAATGAACGAAAATACCATATCCTTTCTTTATATAATTAATTTTAAATGAAAGTCGGCTTTTATCAGTTTGCTCCTAAATTCGGAGATATAAAACACAATGTACAAAAGGCTGCAGATGCTATAGCATCTGCAGGCGCTGACCTGATTGTTCTCCCAGAACTTTTCAATACAGGATACCAGTTTGTCTCCAAAGAAGAAGCCGCTGAACTTTCTGAAGAAATTCCTTTCGGCTTTACAACAAAAACACTCGAAACATTGGCCATGGATAAAGGAATTTATATTGCCGCCGGTCTGGCTGAAAACAGTAACGGATCTGTATATAATTCTGCAATCCTTACAGGGCCTGACGGCTTTATCGGCACCTACAGAAAGATCCATCTGTTCTACGAAGAAAAACTCTGGTTTTCCCCAGGCGAAACAGGCTTTAAGGTATGGCAGACTCCTGTTGGAAACATCGGGATAATGATATGCTTTGACTGGTTCTTTCCGGAATCTGCAAGGACACTATCTTTAAAAGGGGCTGACATTATTGCTCATCCGTCAAATCTTGTGCTCCCTTACTGTCCTGACGCAATGGTCACAAGGTGTCTGGAAAACAGGGTCTTTGCAGTAACAGCAAACAGGATTGGCTTTGAACAAAGGGGAGACAAAGAGAAGCTCACATTTATAGGCAAAAGCCAGATAACATCATATAAGGGAGAGATACTGCACAGAGGAGCGGAAGACAAAGAGGAGATTGTTGTTAAAGAAATAAATCCTGATCTAGCAAGGAATAAAAGTCTTAATTCCTTCAATAATCTGCTCCAAGACAGAAAAAAAGAATTCTATGAGTAAGAGCATCTCTGTCATTATCCCCAATTACAATAAGTCATCAACTGTCGGGAATTGCCTCGAGGCAGCTTTTGCATCTGATTACGACAACTTTGAAATAATCGTTGTTGATGACCACTCTACTGATAATTCAGCAGAGATCATAAAAAGATTTCCATGCAGGCTTATCCAGCTCGAAAAACGCTCCGGCACCTCAAAGGCAAGGAATATCGGAGCTGAAAACAGCAAAGGAGAAGTATTTTTTTTTATAGATTCTGACTGCTTGCTGTTAAAAAATACCTTAAAACTTGTAGAGAATGCCGCATCCGAAAATAGAAAAACCGTAATAGGCGGGACATATACAAAAATTCCTTATGACGATACCTTCTTCAGCACATTCCAATCAGTTTTCATAAATTATTCTGAAACAAAAAAAAAGGAACCAGACTATATCGCATCTCATGCAATGGCAATCAGTGCAGACATATTTAAAAACAGCGGCGGTTTTCCTGAAAAGTTTCTCCCCATACTGGAAGATGTTGAGTTCAGCCATCGCCTTCGAAAGACTGGGCTAAGGCTCAAAATCTATCCTGAGTTAGAGGTTCAGCATATATTCAATTTTACTATGATGCGCTCACTGGCAAACGCATTCAGGAAATCCATGTACTGGACAATGTATTCGCTGAAAAACAAGGATTTATTTGCAGACTCAGGGACAGCCTCTGTTGAGCTTAAAGCAAATATCATGTTTTTCATCCTGAATGTTTCTTTAGTCTCTGCCTTCATCTGTTATAATAATATTGTATTTTTAGCTTTAGCCTTATTATCTTTTGCCATAAATCTATTCATAAGCAGGGACTTAATACTGGAATTCTATAAGGCCAAAGGATGGGCGTTCTCGCTTATGGCTTCGTTATATTATGCGTTGTTATACCCTATTCCGGTAGGTGCAGGGGCATTTTCAGGTTTAATCAGATACTACCTAAAATAACAAAAAGGGCTGAATGCTGAAAAAATACAATGACGACACCTATTAAAAAATTAATCCGCATGAGAATATTTGGAGGACATGTATGACATTGTTCAAATTAAAGTGTCTATTCAAGCCGAGGTTGCACATCTTATTATCTGTCGATTCATTGTATTTATGAAGCGTTCAGCCCTTATATAAGATTTATTTTGACAGGCATGTTAATGTATACTCCATTCAGACATATAGGCTCAGTATTTTATAAGAAAAATCCTATACATCTTACTTTTTTCCTGACGAAAAGATGCAACTCAAGATGTCCTTTCTGTTTTTATCTCCAAAATAACAGCGCTATTTCTAAATCAGAAGAACTTTCGATTAATGAGATAAGGAGAATCTCAAAGTCTATGGGAAATCTGCTGTGGCTCGCATTTTCCGGCGGAGAAATCTATCTGAGAGACGACCTTGTTGAGATAAGCAGGACTTTCTATGAAAACAATAAGCCGTCTATCATGCTTTTTCCGACAAACGGGATTATGCCTGAATTGATAAAAGAACAGACCGCAGAGATACTCAAGCATTGCAGCAAAAGCATAATTGCGGTTAAGCTTTCGATAGACGGACTAAACAGCTCGCATGACAGCCTGCGCAAGACTCCCGGCTCATTCGAAAAGGTCATGCATACCTGCAGACTTCTTGGCAATCTCGTGGACAGATACCCAAATTTCGAGCTCGGCATCAACACCGTGTTTTGCTCAGAGAACCAGGAAGAGATGGACAACATTATAGATTTTGTAAAAAGCCTCGAAAAGATAAAAACACATACCATATCATTGATACGGGGAAATCTTTCTGATGAGCGTTATAAAAATATTGATAAGTCAAAGTATCTCCATACAATATCAAAGCTGGAGAAAAACCTTAAAAACAAGACATCGCCTACCTACCGCTTTATGGGAGCCAGGATTAAAGCAGCGCAGGATATCATGCAGAGGCGAATAATACACCAG
>CAZBSJ010000216.1:0-3276 GCA_964494165.1 uncultured Nitrospiraceae bacterium | reverse complement strand
ATTCAGATAAGAGAGTACGGAAATCGGGGAGCGAGTTCATCGGCATCTCTACGAGGTTCTACATCAGAACAGGTGCTTGTACTTGTTGATGGAAAAAGACTTAATAAGCCGGGAGATGGATCGTTTGACCTCAACGCGTTGCCAATCCCTCTTGAGAATATTGAGCGCATCGAGGTGCTGAAGGGTGCATCATCAGCGCTCTATGGAGCAGATGCAATAGGCGGCGTAATCAATATAATTACCAAGATTCCTGATGAGCCGGTTACGAAGATTCGTGCATCATACGGCAGGTTTGTGACGAGGAACGCGGAGCTGAGCACATCAAGGAAGATAGGGGATGTGGGTTTCTATCTTGCTCTTTCAAAAGATACATCGGACGGTTTCAGAAAAAATTCTGATTACGATATTGATTCAATAAATACCAAGCTGGTTTACGATTTTGCTAAGGATATAAAAGCTGATATAAGCATTGACTACAACCATAGAGATGCAGGATCTCCCGGTTCACTTACCTGGGAGACGCCCTTTGCAAGCCAGACAGACGAAAATCTTATGATTGGCGCAGGAGTAAAGGTAAAGGATACATCTCTTAAGCTCTATAATCACAGTTCAAGAATAAGGTACATAAACCCAGGGAGTGAGGACAATACTCATAAAAATTATGTAAAAGGAATCGATATCCAGCACAGTCTGACTGTCGGAACATTTAATTTTTTTACTGGGGGAATAGAGGTTTTGGAGGAGGATATAGACAGCAGTGACAACTTCAATCCTTCCACTTCTATAGGAAGGCACAGCAGGACACGAAAAGGGCTATTCCTTCAGGATGAAATATCCCTGCACGAAAGAGCGATATTTACAGCAGGTGCCAGATATGATGATATTGCCTCTGACAGCAGGATAAGCCCTAAGGCATCTTTATTGATAAAACTACCACATAAGATTAATATTTCTTTATCAGCTGGTCAGGGGTTCCGTGTGCCAACGATGAATTCTCTTTTCTGGCCTGATACGGGCTGGGCTGTGGGTAACCCAGATTTGAAACCAGAGAAATCAACTGAGTATGAGATAGGGATACAGAAATTTTACGGCGGAAAAGGGAATATTAAAATAGTCGCATTCGAAAAAAAATCTAAGGATCTTATCCAATGGCAGGAGATAAGTCCTTGGAGATGGTCACCTATCAATATAGCAAAGGCAAAAGTAAGAGGATTCGAGGCTGAATCAAAAATTCTTTTAGGCATAACAGAGTTCGGCATTAATTACACATTTATGGATACCAGGGATTACGAAACAGGAAAAAAGATAAGATTCAGCACAAGACACCAGCTTAAGGGGGCTGCGTCTGTTTATCCTGTTAAGGGCATGACAGTTTCATTAGAAGGCAGCTATGTATCAAGATATATTGTTCAGGACGGGGATCCGGGAAGTTATTTCCTTCTTGACGGAAAGATCAGCCAGAAAATAAAACTCTCAAACACAACAGCTGAAGTATTTATTATAGGCAAAAATATGTTAGACAGGGAATTCCAAACAGCAAAAGATTATCCAATGCCGCCTGTGCAATTTATCGGAGGGTTGAGTTTAAGTTTTTGATGGCAATGACTAAGAGTATATTTATTTCATTACTGGTTCATGCAACAGTTATTCTTGCTGTTGCACTTGTAAGATATGGCGGAAGGGATACGGGGTTCCGTATCCCTTCCAGTACTATTGCCGTTTTATTACATGAGGAGATCTCAGGGGCTGTTTCAGCTCCGGAAAAGATTAAAGAGAAGGTAATGAATATTTTGACTTCAGCAATGCCTCAGCAAAAAAATATATCTGAACCTAAAACAATGGATGGGATAAAATTTGACCAGAAGGCCTCAGACGCTTCACAGGAAAACACTGTTGTAGCGTCGGGGATAGAATCCTTAGAGAATACAGTAAGTGACGGCATTGAAACTAAAGGCACAACAAAGCCAAATGCAACACTTCATGCATCTTTGGAGTCTGATGTCCCAATGCAGGATAGTTTTTCGAATAAAGGAACAAACGCTTCCGGCAATTCTCATGCATTTTTCTCCATGATAAGATCCGCTATTGAGCAGGCAAAGACCTATCCGTATATTGCGGTTAGGAAAAGGCTCGAGGGGACAGTAGTAACAGAGTTTATCATTAACTCAAGAGGCCAGCCTGAGAATATAAAGATACTGAAGAGCTCCGGATATGAGATACTTGATTCAGAGACCAGAAAAATCATCAAAAGGGCAGCGCCTTTCCCGCATATTAAGGAACCAATAGAGATACCTATTACATTCTCGCTGAGAGAGTACTGAAGAATAATGCAAAAATACCTAATCCTGTCTAAAAAATCTTTTCAACTGCCTTAATTATTTTTTCCCTAATCTCTTTATCAAACAATATCCCTGCGTGATTTACCCTAAAGTTGTGATGGTCTTTACATCCCGGCATAACAGAACTTTTTGCAGAGACAAGGCCGTCGCCGTATCCTTTTTTAAGCTCAGGAGGATAAAATTTTTTCAGCATTATCTTTTCAAGCATGTCCGGGAACGAGAAAAGGGCTTTTGGCCGAAGCATTTTTTTATCAGTAGTCCACCGGTATAAAGTAAAGAGGCTTGGGTTTGTCCCTCCGAAAGACAGGCATCTTAAATCGCTGCAGTCAATATCTTTCAGAGAACGAAAGAATTCAGAGCCAGGCAGAAGCTCTTTTATGGCGTTGCTTTCAATAAAATCAAGCAGGCGTTTTGTTGTGGAGGAGAGTGTCTTCCTGGCATCTTCTCTAATGAATGGACTTATGAATGAACCAAGCGGGGCAATAAACTCTGCCCATCTTGCAAGGCTGCTTCCATGATGAGGCGTGGCCAGCGTAATAAGCCCTTTAACTGATTTGTCTTTACTTTCAAGATATTTTCTCGCAATAAGCCCGCCCCTGCTGTGGCAGATCAGTACTATTCCGTTGTTAGTGTGTTTTTTTGCTGTTTCGATTATTTCCTTTAATTCTGAGACGGCGATATCAATCGGGCCGGCAGGCCTTTTCTGGCTCCATGTAATGACTGTATATCCAAGAGACTTTAAATCATCAAATGATGTGTTTAATTCTCCTTCAGTGTTTCCTATCGTAAATCTTTTTTGAAAATTTGTTCCTGAATCCTTTTCTTTCCCCAGATGTATCGAACCCGGTTTTTTTGCCAAAAGGTATCGGATTGGAAACCGGCCGGCCAGCATTCTCGCTTCCTCGGGATTTGCCCATATCCTCTTATCCATGCCAAG
>CAZBSJ010000215.1:0-3279 GCA_964494165.1 uncultured Nitrospiraceae bacterium | reverse complement strand
TCAGTGGTTCAAATTTCTTGATATGCTTTTCAATGTTTGAATAATCTTTTAAGATAACATCTGTATTCAAATGTATTAGCCAAAGTTGCGGCTTTTCATTTGTAATATATCTTTTTATATCTGAGTTCTTAAACCAAGGTTTTATTAAGGGACTTTTGCCTAAATTTAGTTTTTCGCTATTGCTCAGCACAAAAACACCCTCTCCCAAATAATACGGACAATTTGGGTGTGCTTCAATATGCTTTCTGGTAACCTTATCTATTCCTGTAACTATACCCTGTGAAATATTGCAGTAATAAGATAACTGTTTGTTGTTATCTTCTATTTTGTGTAAAATATTATTCAAGGTGGAAGACTCTGAGCCTCTTTTCAATCTTATATAAGACGAATTGCCATCAAATAGATTTTCAGATTTATCCTGATAATAGATACTTAAAGAATCTTCACCTCTAAGTATATTTTCAACTGTTTCTTTATCTGCAAATCCTTCCCTCTGAGTATCAATTATGGTGCAAGATAAATGGGCATCTTTATTCTTGGCAAGCATCGTAATGATATTGTGCTGCCCCAGCGCTGACTCGAATACCTTAAGTTCATTTAAATTTACCAGTCTTAATAGATTTGTTCTATCTCTAAAGTCCTTTCTTAATTTAATTGCGCTATCAGCTGTTAAATAGTAGTTAGTTGTAATAAACGAAATGATACCTGATGGCGATGAATGATCAATAGATACGTGAAAGAAATAATAAAATAAGTCCATTCTTTCATTATTAAACCTCTTCCCTAAGTGTGTAACTTTTAATTCTCTGAATAAACTTTTTATGCCTCCCTTATGTCCTACATATGGCGGATTTCCTATAACAATATCCAACCCCTCTTTTATCCCAAACATCCACTCTGGATCAAAGAAATCAGCCGAAGCATTCTGATCGTAAGGATTCCATTCGGCAAGTTTGCGGGCAACTGCATTATCCCAGCCGTCACTCTTCAGCAACGCCGATATTTCTAAACGAAGGCGTTTATCCTCCTCGCGCCACCTATTCTTTGTCTGCTTGGTTCTTGCAATAAAATGGCGTTCACGTACTTTCTTAAGTTCTGCTTCCTTTCTTTCAATCTCTACCAAATTCATTAACAGCTTAAGCTCTTTGGGTTTCTCAATCCCGATTACTGTATTAGCTGCCACAAACTTTGTCTCAAGGTTCGGCAGGGGCCGGACACCGAGGTTTGGCTTTTTAGGGTCGATCCTCTGGTCAACTATCAACGACACGAAGAATCTCAGCTTTGCGATCTGCACAGCTATCGGCTGGATGTCAACGCCGAAGATGCAGTTCTCGATGAGATAAAGTTTTCTTCCATAATCAGAGGCATTATTTTCAAAAACCTCGCTGATATCCAGCAACCTTTTTTCACGCTCTTCCTTGTCGCCGATCTTGTAGGCCTCTTCCGTCTCCTTAATTGCTTTCTGCTTCTGAAGCTCACGCCATTTTGAGTTGTCAGGGTCGAGCCTTCCGAGGATATAAACCAGCTTGTGCAGCATACCCATTGGAAAAGCCCCTGAACCGCAGGCGGGGTCAAGGGCTTTCAGGGTGTTGATTGCGGATATCAGCACATCAACTTCAGCCGCTGTAAACTTGTGCGGATCGTCATTGTAGGCGAGGAGGTGGCGAAGACGGACTTCGTTTTCCCCCTCACCCTTGCCCTCTCCCTCCAGGGGCGAGGGAATTTTAAGAGCATCCGCTCCCTTGAGAGGAGGGGACTGAGGGGAGGGTGTCAGTTTTGTTGAAAGATATGCAATAATGGATTCGTCAACCATGTAGTTGACGATCTCTCGCGGCGTGTAAAACGAGCCTGTCTGCTTTCGCGCTGTTGTCTGTGTCTCGGGGTTATAGCTTGCCAAAAGGTTCTCAAATACCTTGCCCAACAATTCAGGATCAAGCGCTATTTCTTCTTCAATCGGCGTATTCTCATCAACCGTAAACTTGTAACTGTCGAGGATATCCATCAAGCCCCTGACCTTATAGGTCTTGTTCTTCGTTCCGTATATCTCATTAAGGTCAACAGGCTTCTCCTGAGAAAAGAAGAGATGGTCAGGCACCGCAAGATCGTTTTTCGGATGGTCTGAGAAGCCGTCTATGCGTATAACCTTGTCTTTGCCGCCCTGAGCTATCAGCTTATCAAGGCATTCAAACAGACCGCCGTTAAGGAACGGGATATCCTCGAAATACTTTTTCAGGGTGTCCTGAGGGTTTACAAAATAATCTTCGTATCTGAAGACATTGTGAATCATGTAGTGCTGGTCTCTGCCGTCGCCCTTATTCTTGCCCCTGAATTTGCGGCTGCCGGACTTGTCCTTGTTCATCTCCGTATTCAGGGTGGCAAAGAAGAGGTTCTGGAGGATCGCTTTATAATAGGTGCTCTGCTTCTTGTCCTTATAGTTGAGAAGGCCCTTAAGCTTCGCCTGATTAAAGAGGTCATCAGGGATTAATCCCTTTTCCTTTACAAACCAGATGAAGATAAGGCGGGTGATCATGCGGATAACGCTTATAGCATTACGAACGTCCTTGTTCGTCTCGGCATCATCCGGGAATTCAACGTTGTTGAGAGCCCAGAAGTACCAGTTTGCAAGCTCGCGGAAGAACTTCTTATTCAGTTCAGATGTGTCGAGTGTCTTTCTCCAGGCATTATGAAGCTCAACAAAATTTGTGAACCTGTGCTTGTCCTGCAACTCAGAGAAAGAAAGGTCATGGAGTATCTCAATATGTGCGCGGTGAGGTTTTGAAATATTAATGTCTTTAATGAGTGTGACCTTTTCGAGAACATCCTTTGTGCTTTCCCGCTTGTGTAGTCTCCGGTCAATAACGGCGACGGTCAAGTAGTTGTTGTACTTGAACAATATCATTGCCGGCATGGGGGTAAGCTTGTTGATCTCCCTCGTGATCCTTACCAGATCGCCACGGGTATATTTCTCCCCGGTAAGGGAGAGGGCAAAGAAAAGATAGGATTCTATAATCTTGTCGCTATACTGCTTTGCCTCAAAGAGGGAATGGCTTTTCTTTATGTCGTCTTCGGTAAGCTGAAAGATAATGTCTATGGTCTGCCAGTCTTTGACTTTTGCCTTTTCCTGGTCGAAATTAGAATGTCCGGCCTGAAACAGTTCCGAAAAGCCCTTATATGTGTTCGGCGATAGCTGAACTGTCCGGTCGCTTTCATAGCCGAGGACATTAAGGAGTTTTGTCGTGGTGGTCGCCAGGTTTCCACCGGAAAAGCCGGTAAGAGCCT
>CAZBSJ010000214.1:0-3352 GCA_964494165.1 uncultured Nitrospiraceae bacterium | reverse complement strand
TTCTTTGCGCCATCCGTATTTCTTGATCTTGCAAAATTGGCAGTTGCGGCAGCAACAGGAGCAAACTGATATGAAAATTATTTTTTACATAGCCCTCGCAGTTATAGTTATAGCGGATTTTGTAGTGCCTCGTAAGGACATGTATCTTGAATGGGAAAAAATTCCGGGATTCTATGCCTTGTTCGGCTTTATAGCATGCATTATTATCATATTCATAGCAAAAACTGTAGGCCACAAACTGCTTATGAGGAAGGAAGACTACTATGATTAATTGGGTGCCGCCCGGTCTTGTATTCATTTTTGGAGCAGCGCTTATACCGCTTTTAAGAGGAAGGGCGAGGCAGGCATATCTGCTCATACTGCCTGTGCTGGCTTATCTGAATCTCATGAATATCCCGGAAGGAACAGGCTATATATTCAGGTTTCTTGAATACGAACTTGTTTTCACAAGGGCTGACAAATTAAGCAAGGTATTCGGATATATATTTGTGATAATAACATTTGCTGGTTTCATGTTTTCCCTTCACCTGAAAAGCAGCAGAGAGCATGTTATTGCCTCTATCTATGCGGGAAGCGCTCTCGGAGCCGTATTTGCAGGAGACTATATTACCCTCTTTATATTCTGGGAATTGATGGCTGTAGCCGCTGCATTCATTATATGGGGAAGCGGAACAAAAGAGTCCCGCGGCGCAGGCTTCAGGTATATGCTTGTTCACATATTCGGCGGACTATCCCTGCTTGCAGGAATCGCAATGCAGATTACCGCTACAGGCTCAACGGAATTTAACTGGACAGGGTCAAACGGAATAGGCGCGTATCTCATACTCTTAGGTTTTGTTATTAACGCAGCAGTGCCGCCGCTGCATGCATGGCTTCCGGACGCATATCCGGAGGCGCCTGTCACCGGCGCTGTTTATCTCACTGCTTTTACTACCAAGACCGCTGTATATGTCCTTGCAAGGGGCTTTTACGGCGTTGAGATACTGATGTGGGCAGGAGCAATAATGGCTGTTTACGGCGTTACTTATGCTATGCTCCAGAGCAATATGAGACGGCTGCTTTCATATCACATAGTGAGTCAGGTCGGTTTTATGGTATGCGGCATAGGCATAGGCACCGAGATGGCTTTAAACGGCGCTGTTGCCCATGCATTTTCTCATATACTGTATAAGGCGCTGCTCTTTATGAGCACCGGCTCTGTAATTTATGTGACAGGCAAGAAACTTCTCAGCGACCTTTCCGGAAGCGAACTGTACAAAAAAATGCCTGTTACGCTGATTTTATATACAATCGGCGCTTTTTCGATATCCGGCGTGCCCCTGTTGAACGGCTTTATAAGCAAGTCTATGACAGTCTATGCTGCCGGGATGGAAAAACAGGGTATCATCCAACTTATGCTGACGTTTGCCTCTGTAGGCACGTTCCTTTCTGTTGCTCTGAAGCTCTGCTATTTTGCATGGTATGGGGAAAAAAGACAGGATAGAGTTGCAGCAACTGCAGAAGCAAAAGAACCGCCTCTCAATATGCTTTTAGGCATGGGGATAGCAGCATTCCTCTGTATATTTATGGGAATTTATCCGTCTGTCCTGTACAATATACTTCCTTATGATGTTGAGTATCATCCATATAAGGCAGCTAAGGTAGCCGGAACCCTCGGTCTTTTGATATGGACAGCTTTCGGATTCATGCTTCTCAGAAAGAAACTCGAGCCCGTTTCAAAGATAAGCCTTGACACAGACTGGTTTTACAGAAAAGGAGCGAGCGCCTTTATGTGGGTTCTGAACAATCCAATGGCTAAATTCGGAGCAAAGATTGCGAGAGTTGCTTTTGAAACTATTCCTTCATCCCTGTCATGGATAAGCAAAAACCCAATGGCAGTCCTTAAGATTGCTTCTGATACTGTGCTTTTGCAGTTTGCCGTTCCGGAAAAAAGGGAGGAAATAAAGCAAAGGATAGAAATGGAAAAGAAGATTTACCCTGGCGACATAATCAAGCATTGGCCAATTGGCACTGTAGTTTTATGGGTGATACTATTCCTGCTGGCATATCTGCTGATTTATTACCTGCGACATTAACATCTAATGAATAATAACGCTCAAGGCCGTTAAAATTTTAAAGAAGAGGCATTCCGAGAAATTTTATGGATTAAGCGTCAGTTCTTCGTCCCATCTTGCGGCATTAGGTATCCTGTGGTTTTTGTAATTATGCCACAAATTAAAATATAAAACACAGCGGAATCAAAATAAATGTTTTTGTGGCTTGGTTTTTTGTCTGTGCGCTGTTTTATGCTGTTTAAAATTGCCTTATTCCACCCATCAGGACCAACGCCGTCTGCCTTAATAAAGTTCGGCGCATTTATTTCTGCGCAACAACTTCCGTCGGGTTTTTGAACAATGACGGAATAATCAGATCTTTCCAGCATTGGCAGGTCGTTGGGGCTGTCTCCGATGGCAATGGTTTCTATGCCTCCATATTTAGTTTTATATAAGTCAATAAGAATGGATACAGCAACTACTTTATTGCTGCTGCCGAGGATATGGTAGAATCTGCCCTGGGTGAGCTTGAATCCCTTTTCATTTATAGATTTAAGGAGGGACGGCAATTTGTAGCCCGGACCTCTGTATACAAACGGCTCGTCAAAGTCTCTTTCTTTTGCCATCTCCGCCTCTTTAATGCACATATTTGTTATGTCCGCAAGTTCTTCTGCCGACATATCCCCGAAGCCTTTAACATCAAAGCCTTCTTTTCGCAGGTCCGTTATCGCTCTTCTCAGGTCGGAATATTTTGCGCCGAGGCTTATAATATGATAATCCCCCTTTTCTGTCACAGTAAACTGTGAACTTTGAACTGCGAACCCAAAGTAATCTTTCGGAATAAAAATCCCGCCCCCGTTTTCTGAAATAAACGGATGCTGATTATCAAGTTTTTCCCTGTAGTATTTTATTTCTTTTTGGTTAAAGCTGTTTCCCGTTTAAAAATACCTCATAACCTTTGATCCCTTTCAAAAATGTGGGAATACGATAAGGCCTTGTCTTATATCTGTAGGTCGGCTTGAATTCTAAAACATACACCCGATCTTCTTTTAATGTTACATCAAATTTTTTAGAATAGTTTTCTTCAGGAAGACCGAAGAATATCATGTGCGAACCGGCGGTAAGCCTTATCTTTTTTTCAAGGACATACATCACTCCTTCACCAGCTTCGGGATTTGTGCTTGTTTTGCCATCTTTATCATAGGCAGGGATAATTTGCCTTTGCCCTTCTACTTTCCATACTACTGCCTGTCCATCCACATTAAACACAAAGGGATAGCCTGATTTTCCATGAAGGGATTTTTTTGATTCAAATATGT
>CAZBSJ010000213.1:0-3357 GCA_964494165.1 uncultured Nitrospiraceae bacterium | reverse complement strand
CCTCTTTTTCGAGTATTACCTCCAGGTCTTTTTGTGATAATGCATTTTCATCCTTAAATGCCTTAATCTCCTTATCTATCTCGACATTGCTTGCGGTTATCCCCAATCTTACGGCCTCTTGCAGAATGATTCTCTCAGCTATAAGTTTATTCAGAAGTTCTTCATCAACTTTATTTATTTTTTCAGCTTCACCGACTCCTACGGCAAACTTTTGGTAATCGCTAAGTGTTATTAGGTCATTATTAACAGAAGCAATGACCTTATCTATAGTCACTCCAAAAGCAGAAACTGCAAAAGTCAGCAATATAGCCGTCAAAACAGATAACGAATAAGCTGCTAGCCTCATTTATCTAAAATATCAAAAAAAGCAGTAAAAAGTCAGCAAAAAAAATAGGGTTAAGTGCCTTGATATATAAATCTGATTGACAAAGCATGTTTTTTTTGATACATAATAAGCAAAATTCTGGTAGTTAAAACACCGGATACATCCTGCTGTTCCGGCAGGAAAAACTATAAGATGGAGGAATAGAACATGAGAAGAATCTTTTTCTTACTGATGTCGCTGATTGTATTTGTTATTATGCCTATTTCAGCACAGGCAGGTTTTGGTCCCACACATCAAAACCAATTCCCTTATCCAGATAATACCGCTGTTTATGAAGGTGAGGGTGCCTGCGAGTTTGAGGTCTATTTCTATGGTGTGGCAAGAGCAGGAAATGCAGACACGTCTGATGGATATTTTTACGTATATATGACTGATCTCAACCGTTTAACAAACACAGCATCTCAGATAAGCGGTTCTCAGAATGGATATATCTATCTTGATGTTTACGATGACACAAGCACCAGAATATGGAGCGGAGTAGTGCCTGTGAGTTCTATGAAATACCAGGCAAATGCAGAAAGGGCGGTAGTTATTTTGAAGATAAATGATGCTTCACTACAGGATGCAGCAGGAGACAGTTACAATACAGTAGCTGGCGTGCTTAGTTCTTCATTACTCTATAAAGGTGGAAACTGGATGGGAAAGTGTTTGGCTCCAAGGAGTTTATTTTAATCAGATTCAGAGATTTCAGGGTGTAAATGGATAGAAGAACATTTCTTATCTTTCTTGCCGTCGGCCTTCTCTCAGGGAAGGCCGTTTTTTCTCATGCTGATTTTGCGATGGAATCAGAGGATAGGATAATTAATCGTTTTTTGCTGCACCTGCTGGGCATAGAAGATAAAGACATAGACATCTATTCAAGGCTGAAAAATAGGGTCAGCAGGGGCAGGGGGATGCAGTATAAGACCATATTAAGAGAGCTTGAGCTTTATAGGAAGGATGGAGATATTGATCTTAATCTCTTTTTTTCTGACCTTGAGGCGCGACGGATCAAAAATCCGGTTATATACCCTATGGTTGAGTCAGCAAAGATTGATGCGGCAACTGTTTTCTACACAAGCAAAGACGGATGGTTATTGGCAGGCTACGACGGGCCGCCTCTAAAGGGGTATCAGGATTACAGTGTCTGCAGATAAGCATGATGTAATAATTATAGGGGCTGGCGCAGGCGGCTCCTTTGCAGCGCTCAGACTTGCAAAGGCGGGCCTAAAGGTCTTGCTTATCGAAAGAGGCCCTCGTTTTGATCCATCAAAGGACTATTATCTTAATGAGCCTGAATGGGAATTTAAAGACCCGTTTGTGAAACACATCCCAGATACATATGTTTCAGTACCTAAGCCTCTAAGCAGTAAGTTCAGCCATATTAAAAGCACGCTGTTTAAGAACGAGTTTACTTCCAGAGAATTTAGTTATGAGAGGGCATGCGGAGTTGGGGGTTCGACTCTAAAATATCAGGCAGAGGCTCACCGTTTTCCTCCGCAGGCATTCAAGATGAAATCCCTTTTTAATGTCGGAGCAGATTGGCCGATAAAATATGAAGATATTGCGCCTTATTATGAGCAGGCAGAGCAGATTCTGGGCGTGGCTGGAACTAAACATGATCTTTTCCCAAAAGAGACCCCTTACCCTAATCCCCCTCATCCTTTGAGTTGTGCAAGCCAAAAGGTTGCTGCAGGCTGTAAGAAACTTGGGTTTAATTTAGTGCAGAACAGCCTTGCCATATTAAGCAGGCCTATAGAAGGCAGACTTGCATGTGTATACTGCAAACTTTGTTCGAAAGGCTGCATGATTGGTGATAAGTCAAGCACAGATGTGGCTGTGCTGCCTTATGCAGAGGTCACAGGCAACCTTAACTTAATTGCTGACACAGCGGTCATTAAGATTCTAATTGATAAAAAAGGAAAGGCAAAGGGCGTTCTCGCAGTTAATATGAAAGACCAAAAAGAGTATGTTTTTCAGTCGAGGGCAATCGTGCTTGCATCAGGAGCTATTGAAACGCCGAGACTGCTCCTTAATTCAAGAAACAAGTTTTATCCTGATGGACTGTTGAATAACAACGGTATTGTAGGGGCATATCTTATGGATAATATTTTTGCAGCAGTTCTTTTTCTTTTTAGTGAAAAAGTCCATTCCTATAAGGGCGTGTCGATTGACAGCAGGGTCTGGGATTTTATGGTTCCTAAGCCGGCGCAGGGACAGGACAGAGGGTTTTCTTTGGGGTCGGCCGGCGCTCCGGACGGACTAATAGGTCCTGCATCTTTTGCTATGAAAATAGCTGATGGATATGGCAGAAAACATAGAGAATTTGTAGAAAAATATTATGGCGCGCATTCAATGGTATTTGGAATCGCTGAACATCTGCCAAAGAAGACCAACAGGGTTGGTATTGATAAGAATGAAAAGGACAAACTCGGCATGCCGAAGGCAAGGGTGGATGTCACTTTAGACAGCAGTGACCATAAGATAATTGAAAAGATGTTAACACTATGCAAGGATATAGCAAATGCTTCAGGAGCAGAGAAAATAATAAGTCATTATACGACTTACGATGTTTCCAGCGCCACGCATGTGTCAGGAACAGTAAGAATGGGATTGAAAAGCAGAGAATCTGCTGTTAATTCATACGGTCAGGGGCACAGTATCAAGAATCTTTTTGTTGCGGATGCGAGCGTTTTGCCGACGCAAGGCTGCGGGGCTTCGCCTTCTCTTACAATACAGGCGCTTGCTTTGAGAACAGCAGACCATATTTTGTCTGAATTCAAAAAGAAAAACCTTTAACGCTTTCATTCTTTCTCGCTGCTGGTGTAAGGATGTCATGTTTTCCATCGACTTAGTTATATTGGTTGTTTGGGTCAACTTTTCAATTCAAATGCAGTATATCCTGAATACAAAAAATTTGACTAAATGTCCTGACTGGTTTATATTTCATACCATGGCGCAGAGCATGACAGGTTTTGGTTCTTATGAAAAGG
>CAZBSJ010000212.1:0-3371 GCA_964494165.1 uncultured Nitrospiraceae bacterium | reverse complement strand
CCTGATGGCACGTATGTAGGAAGGATTCCGCCTGACTGTAGATTTGCGCCATGTCCCGGGGAAAAGGCAAAGTGAAGTGTGCAGTATAAGATTAATCTAAATAACAATGGCACAGGAATTAACCGATATAAAAATCATTGACCCCGGATTCAAACCTGAGCAATGGGTCAGCGCAAGCAAAAAACGATTGCTCCTGTCCGCTTACATCGACTATCTTTATGTCAGCGTTTTATGGACATTCCTTGGTTATACCCTGACTTCCTTTTTCACGGATATCAGTGCTCTCCCCCCTTTAGGACGCTGGCTTTTGTTCGGCGCTTATGAACTTCTGATATTCAAGTTCAATTTCCCGTCTATAGGCGCAAAGTTCCTGAGCATTGGCAAATTCAAATACCAGGCTTTTGACAAAGCAGGCAAGACGATTACAAGTCATCTTAGTCTGGTTAATTCATGGATTAAGGCAAATGAGTCGTGGTGCTCGATGATTGTTGCATTATTGTTCCTGACTGACGGCACAAAGTCCCTTGTCCGCTGGATGATGTGGACCCCTCCCATGCCTTTTTTCGGCATGCAGACAAGTGCTCAGGCTTCAATTATCATTTATCTGGTCATAGGAGCTGTGGAAATAGGCATTTCTTTTTATTTATTCAGGCTTAATATGCGGGGATTTTTTATAGGATATCCATATCTTATACTGACATCGCTCTCAACGCTGATGAGCTGGAATTTATGGGATTCTTTTGCAGAAGAGATGGTAATCCGCAGAAAAACATATCAGGGACTGCCTGTTAAAGAAGACGAGATTGAATTCTTTCAGTCAATCATGCCTGAGGCTATATTAATTTACTTGGCGATGCTGCTTATTGCCCTTACAGCGTTGTTTTTAAAATTCAGGAAGATTAACGCTCATAATTCATAAGTTAACAATCCTTTACTTAACCTTCAAGACCGCTAAAAACGCCTCCTGCGGAAGCTCGATCTTGCCGAACTGCTTCATGCGCTTCTTTCCCTCTTTCTGTTTTTCGAGGAGCTTTCTCTTACGGGTAATATCACCGCCGTAGCACTTTGCAATAACATCCTTTCTCATTGCCCGCACGCTTTCCCTTGCGATAATCTTGCTCCCAATAGCAGCCTGTATCACGACCTCGTACATCTGCCTCGGTATTATCTCCCTTAGTTTCTCAGTAAGCTCCCTGCCCTTGTAATATGCCTTATCCTTATGCACTATCAATGAAAGGGCATCCACAATCTCGCTGTTAATCATGATGTTAAGCTTCACTAAATCTGATTCCCTGAAGCCGATGAATTCATAATCCATGGATGCGTAGCCTTTTGATATTGACTTTAACCTGTCATAAAAATCCCAGAGTATCTCATTCAGCGGAAGCTCATACTCAAGCTTTACCCTGTCTTTCCCGATAAAGTGAAAGCCCTTTTGTATGCCTCTTTTTTCCTGACAGAGGTCAAATATCGGGCCTATGTAATCCTTAGGCACAAAGATGGTGACCATGACAAACGGTTCTTCTATAACCTCGCATCTGTCAGGAAGGAGCGCGGGGTTCTCGATATGCAGAACTGCCCCATCGGCTTTTGTCACCCTGTAAACAACTGTGGGAGCTGTGCTCAGCAATGAAAGGTCGAATTCCCTTTCGAGCCTCTCCTGAATAATCTCCATATGAAGCAGCCCGAGGAATCCGCATCTGAATCCAAAGCCTAATGCCAATGATGTCTCAGGTTCGAAGTTGAATGAGGCGTCGTTCAGCCTCAGCTTGTTAAGCGCATCTCTTAAATTTTCATATTCATGGGGTATTGTCGGATAAAGCCCGCAGAAGACCATGGGCTTTATGTCTTTATACCCGGGACAGGCCTCTGTTGCAGGGTTAATTGTATCAGTTATAGTGTCTCCAATCTTGGTGTCATGAACGCTCTTAATGCCGGCAACTATATAGCCGACCTCTCCTGAGGAGATCTCATCCACAGACTGCATTTTAGGGGTGAAAACCCCGACCTGTGAGACCTCGTATGTATTGCCTGTTGCCATAAGCTTGACCTTTCTTCCTGCCCTGACCTTTCCGTCAAAAAGCCTTACAAGCACTATAACGCCCTGATAATTGTCAAACCATGAATCAAATATCAATGCCTTTAACGGCTTTTCATCGCTTCCTTTGGGAGGCGGGATTTTCTTTACTATTGCCTCAAGGATCTCCTTTGTGCCAATGCCTTCTTTTGCGCTTGCAGGTATGGCATCTGCGCAGTCTATGCCTATTGCGTCTTCAACCTGCTCCTTTGTCTTTTCGATATCTGCTGCAGGAAGGTCTATCTTGTTTATGACAGGCACTATCTCAAGGTTATGCTCAACAGCCAGATACGCGTTTGCCAAAGTCTGTGCCTCAACTCCCTGAGATGCATCAACGACAAGAAGGGCGCCTTCGCATGAGGCAAGGCTTCTTGATACCTCATAAGAAAAATCGACATGGCCCGGCGTGTCTATGAGATTAAGGACATAATCTTTCCCGTCATCAGCAGCGTAAGTGAGCCTCACTGCATGCGCCTTTATGGTTATGCCTCTTTCTCTCTCGAGGTCCATGGAGTCCAGAACCTGGGCGGTCATCTCCCTTGCGCTTAAGGCCCCTGTATACTCAAGAAGCCTGTCAGCGAGAGTCGATTTCCCATGGTCTATATGGGCAACAATAGAGAAGTTGCGTATATTTTTTGACATATTCCCAAGAGGGTTATTTACGAAATTTTTTATTTTATCACAAAACATTTTTCCGAGTAAAGGAAAGGCTTTTGTGGAGAGGATGCCCCTTTCGCTCCTGAGTGAAATTTTTGACCGTTCTAAGACTCGGTTCACTCGAATCTTTAAACTCGGCCTTACGGCCTCAGACAGTAAAGATTCGCCCCTTCTGGGGCGCTCTCTTCGCTAAGACGGGTAACCCCAAAAATTTCACAATGTCTGCTCAAGGGGCATCCTCCCAAGGGTTAGGCAGAGTCGGCTTTTTGAAATATTTGCTGCCTTCCGGTTTGCCCCATCCTATGCTCCTGAATCAACGAAAATAAAATGTTTCAAAGATATTTAACTATGCTTTAACTTGACGGAGTACTTAACATCCACTAAAATAATTATTAATGAAATACAATAAGACTCTATATGAAATGCAGTCAGATGTCTGCAAGACCCTTGCAAGCTCAAAAAGGCTTGAGATACTTAACGCGCTTAAGGACGGGGAAAAGAGCGTGGGCGAGCTTGTCGAGATCTTAGGAGTGCCAAAGGCCAATGTGTCCCAGCATCTTGCGGTAATGAAGAATAAGGGGATACTTAAATCAAGAAGAGACGGCGTGAGCATTTATTACAGCGTTTCCAATCCCAA
>CAZBSJ010000211.1:0-3374 GCA_964494165.1 uncultured Nitrospiraceae bacterium | reverse complement strand
GCAAAAGCCTTCATAAAAAGATAGAGAAAGTTTCATTATTAAATCTTAAAAAACTCGTGTGAACGCAAGGTTAAACCGCGGGACCTCAGCGAAAAACAGGAAAGCCGTCAGCTTCAACCTGTAGTTAGGCATCCTATCCATATTTTTGTTTCCAGAGATTGAGTTTCTCGCAAATTTCTTCTGGTGGTCTCTTGAAATGATCGGGTAGAGCACCTTCCATACCCGACAGGGCAAATGCAACTTTTCGAGCCGCCTTCTCTTTGTTATAGCGGTTGGAGTAGGTGATCCCAATCATCTTATTGCCGTGGGTTTTCCCACTATAGAAGCCATCGACATCACTCCATTTGAGCGCTAAGGTTTTGAACAGGCCTTTCATTTCAATACCGGTCTTGTCAAGCCGTAGGGATGCCGGCCCTCGCATGAGCATCCATAGGGACACGGGAATCCCCAAACCAAAAAAGGACACCACAACCCAGCCGAACCATTTGCCTTTTGAGGCGATGAACAACCCCATCAGAACGAGTAGTATCGCGATGAGCAACAATAGTGCTGCCTTTTTTTTGCTGCCTTCAAATATCAACACGTCATCATTCATATTGATGAATCCGAGATGCCTAACGCGTGGGTGAGACGCGCGTCTTCTGTGCGTCGGGCTTGACCTGCTTGTTGGTATATCAGATCAGTTATGTGCTGCTTCGGCATGGAGTTTTAAACCGAGCGCATCCATGACCTTTAGGATAGTGTCGAAGCCGGGACTGCGTTCGCCTGAGAGTGCTTTGTAAAGACTCTCACGGGACAAACCTGCATCGCGTGCGACTTGTGCCATGCCCTTTGCGCGTGCGATATCCCCCAGAGCTTTAGCGATAAATGCAGCATCGCCATTGGCCTCCTCAAAACACGCCTCAAGATAGGCTGCCATTTCTTCAGGGGTACGAAGATGTTCAGCAACGTCGTAACGAGTTGTTTTGGTCTTTGTTTTAGTTTTGCCCATAATTCCCTCCTACAAATTGCGCGCTAAACGCAACGCTGTCTTAATGTCAGTGGTCTGTGTTCTTTTATCGCCACCGGCCAACAAAATTATCAATGTGCGTCCGCGCATTGTGTAATACACCCGGTATCCGGGGCCATAATCGATCCGCAATTCTGAGACACCCTCACCGACCGGTTTAACGTCACCAGGATTTCCGGCGGCTAAGCGTTCCACACGGGCCTGCACACGGGCGCGTGCTTTAATATCGCGTAAACCGTCAAGCCACTCAGCATATATATCAGTTTTGCGGATTTCGTACACAGTTATATTGTAGCCGTATGGCTACAGTTTGTCAATGAGTGTAATGGGCTGATATGTGTTGAGATGTCAGATATATTGCGAAAGGGAATGGATCTGGCGCGTCGGTCTTGATCCGCTTGTTATTTCCTTTAATCTCATCCAGATTCTCTTGAAGAGCTTGGCCTTTTCGTCCCAAACAAAGAAGGAATTGGCACTTTCAAATCTAAAATAATCAATTGCAGGTCGTTGGAGCTTCAATACCTCCGGTTCACCTTTGTTGCATTCAAAATAACCTTTGCCGCATGCGGTTTTGTAATCTCCAGGTTCTGCTATATCCACACCCATGGACAAGTCAACTTTTGGATATTCTTTTCCCCAATCTATAACATCGAGTTCTATCCACTTGAATCCTTTTTGTTTGTCAGATAAGCGAACAAACAGTCCTTCGCCGCTAAACTTGGTGCTCTTCAAAAGGAATGCTTCATCATTTATTCCATCGCCATTGAAGTCAGCAACAGCCTTCGAATATCTTGTCGGGGAATCTTTTCTGCTCATATAAGTCAACTCATTCTCTGTCGGAAAGCGCCAGCCTTCGGGTAATGACATTTTATCACCGGCATAGGAAATGGAGGTGAGCAAGAAAGAGATTATCATTAGGTTTAACAGATACAATTCACTCTCCTTTTAACCATATTATTAAGCGAAAGTGTATCAGAAAAAGGTGTTCTTGTAAAATAAAAATTGACATAACACATTGATATGTTTGTAATATATACTCTATTAAGGCATTAGGGGGAAGATATCAAAATGATCTTTATCGCAGGCGCATCAGGTTTTGTCGGCGCTCATCTTGTAGATGCTCTCATTAATAACGGTTATAAACTCAGGTGCCTTTCACGGTCAAAGAAATCAGAGGACTTCTTCAGGGAAAAAGGCATTGAGGTGGTTCCGGGTGATATTACAATGCCTGAGACGCTTGAAGGCGCTCTGGATGGAATAGAGCTTGTCATACATCTCGTCGGGATTATAGAAGAGAGGAAATCATCCACATTTCATGACGTGCATGTCTATGGAACGAGAAATCTTGCAATAGAAGCAAAGAGGGCAAAGGTAAAACATGTCTTTTATCAGAGCGCTTTGGGTGCTGATATAAATTCGTGGTCAAAATATTTCAGCACAAAGGCTGAGGCAGAAGAGATAATCAAAAAAAGCAAAATCCCTTTTACTGTATTCAGGCCTTCTTTGATTATCGGACCATGGGATGGTTTCACAAAGAAACTGAAGGATATTGCAAGGCTATCTCCGGTGATCCCTATCCCGGGTGACGGCAAGGCTAAATTTCAGCCGTTATACATAAAGGACTGGGTTAAATGCGCGCTGAAAGTTGCCGCATCTCCTGAATCATTTCAGGGAATTTTTGAGATGGGAGGGCCGCAGTATCTTTCATATAAAGAGATGGTAAGCGCTCTTGCAGATTCTCTGAATATAAATAAAAAAATTGTCCATATCCCCATGAGTCTTATGAAGTTCGGCGTTGCAGTAAGCGAAAAGACCATCCCTTTTTTCCCAGTGACAAATGATCAATTGAGATTGCTTGAGATAGATAATATATGCGATCTGAATTCTGTGGAGAAAAACTTCGGCTTTAAGCCTGTGAAATACAAAGACGCCCTTTCAGAGTTCATTTCTGAGACGGGCAGCTGATCAGATGTTCCTGGCTGATCCGTGGAACAGGGTCTTTTTTATAAGGTGTAGTTTAAAAAATTTCAGCCTGCCTGTTCTGCATAAATATAAATTTTTTCGCAGAATCTGCATTTTTTTAAGCATTTTTTTTGTGCTGAATATTGCATATATTCAGTTCCCGGCTTTTTCTTATGCGCATCCCGGCAAGACAGATTACAGAGGCGGACACAAATGTATGAAAAATTGCGAGGAATGGAAGCTTGAATACAGAGAATACCACCTGCATGATAAAGACTGGAATCCTGTAAGGGGCAATATTAAAAGAAACCCTGTGCGAAAAACTGAGTCAGAGATAACATCAGAAAACATATCTGTATTGACTGATTCATCTGATAACTCTCAATTTGAGAAAAATACAGAA
>CAZBSJ010000210.1:2259-3410 GCA_964494165.1 uncultured Nitrospiraceae bacterium | reverse complement strand
GGCCAGCCTTTTTCCCCTTTTTTGTAAATCCCCTTTGGGGCCTTATGTGTTTTGACCCGTTTTTTTTCTCTGGCCATGCAGATTTCTATCGGGCATTTAAGATATATCTCAAAGTATTCAGGAATCATTTTTCTTGCAAGCGTCCTCCATTTTCTGAGATTGCCTGTAGCATCGATTATTACGTTATGGCCATTAGCAGTCATTATCTTTGCAAGATAGACCAGAGAGCGGTAAACGATTTCCCTCTCTTCATCTGAATAAGTCGGCTTTGGCGTTACGATTTTTCTGAACTCGTCCATCCTGAGGATAATAAACCGGGGGTAGAGTTTTTTAATCCCATCAGCAATTGTGCTCTTCCCGCTTCCGGGAAGCCCGGTAATCCAAAATGCCATGCCTTTCATAAGTATAAGTTTAATATCAGAGCCAAAATATGGCAATTCAATATTATGATGTGCTATGATACCTAATCTCGGAATCGAACCATTCCGATTTTTAATCTATTTCATTTAAAACTCTAAAAAAATGACAGAAGTTATCCCCTTCAGGGGAATTGTTTACAATGCCTCCAAAGTCTCAGGGGATGCAGTGGTCGCACCTCCTTACGATATTATTACGCCCCAGTTCAAAGAAAAACTGTACAGCAAAAGTCCGTACAATATTGTGCGGGTTGATTTCGGAAAGGAATTTGACGGCGATAACGATTCCGAGAACAAATATTCAAGGGCCTCGAAATATTTTAATTCATGGCTTGAGGATGAGATATTAATAAAAGAGAAAGAACCTGCCTTTTATGCATATGAAGTGGATTATAAAGATAAAGGCCAGAACAAGAAGCTCAGGGGATTGCTTGGCCTTGTAAAACTGGTCGAGCTTGGTAAGGGTGTTTATCCGCATGAATGCACTCACTCAAAACCAAAGGCTGACAGGCTCAACCTCATGAGGGCGTGCAATGCAAATATAAGCCCTATATTTTCACTTTATAACAGCCCTGAAAGAAAGGCATCTGAGATAATCAAAAAAACTACGGCATCAGCAAAGCCATATATACAGGCAAAGGACATTAACGGCTTAGTACACGGCATGTGGGCCGTGAAAGACAAGAATGAGATAGAGATTATTAAGGATGAGCTTAAGGGCAAGCCGATATTTAT
>CAZBSJ010000210.1:0-2159 GCA_964494165.1 uncultured Nitrospiraceae bacterium | reverse complement strand
ATGGGATTATGTCCTGATGTTTCTTGCGAATATCTCGGATGACGGGCTTACGATACTGCCAACGCACAGGCTTGTAAAGGATATGCCCAAAAATCCGCTTGATATGATATCCGAATATTTTGACGTGGAGGGATATCCTGTTTTCAGCAATAACAGCGATGTGGAAAAACGGCTTTCAGAGCAAAAGCATTCCATAGGCTTTTTCCAGAGGGGCGATGACCAGCATTATATACTCAAATACAAAGGCTCAGGGCTCAACGGCGTCCATCAGGCTCTAAAAGGTCTTGATGTTACTGTATTACATGAATTAATATTTAAGAACCTTCTTAGAGTTAGCGAAATAGCATATGAGATGGATGTTAAGGAAACTATCTCAATGGTGAAGAAGGGGCTTTATGATGCGGCTTTTTTCCTCAACTCTACTAAGGTCGAAGATGTTGAGAGAGTGGCATTGTCAGGTGTCCGTATGCCGCCTAAATCAACATATTTTTATCCCAAACTGCTTACAGGGCTGGTTATAAACAGTTTTAAATACTCTTTATAAAGGAGGACTATTATGGCAGTAAAAGTCGCAATCAACGGGTTTGGAAGAATCGGAAGGGTTTTTTTAAGGGTAAGCGCTGGCAATAAGGATTTTGAGATAGTAGCAATAAATGATCTTACTGATGCAAAGACTTTGGCGCACCTGCTCAAATATGATTCAGTGCACGGGATATTCAATGCTGATGTTAAGGCAACTGATACCGGGATAAGCGTAAACGGCAAGGAGATAAAGGTATTGGCAGTAACAGACCCTGAAAAACTGCCATGGAAGGACCTCGGAGTTGACGTAGTACTCGAATCAACAGGAAGATTCACAGACAAGCCTTCGGCATCCAAGCACATACAGGCAGGGGCAAAATGGGTCATAATTTCAGCGCCTGCAAAAGAGCCAGATGCCACAGTCTGCATGGGCGTAAATGATGAAACGCTTGACCCTTCAAAGCACAAGATAATCTCGAATGCATCATGCACGACAAATTGCCTTGCTCCTGTTGCTAAAGTGCTTAATCAGGAGTTCGGAATCGTAAGAGGATTGATGACAACAATCCATTCATATACCAATGACCAGAGAATCCTTGACCTTCCTCACAAAGATTTGAGAAGGGCAAGGGCAGCTGCAATGTCAATGATACCAACGACCACAGGCGCTGCTAAGGCAGTAGGCCTTGTTCTCCCTGAGCTTAAAGGCAGGCTTGACGGCATGGCAATAAGGGTTCCTACCCCGAATGTCTCAGTTGTGGATCTTGTGGCTGAGCTAAAGAAAGAGACTACAGCAGAAGAGGTAAATGCGGCATTGAAGAAGGCTGCTGAGGGCAAGTTAAAAGGCATTCTTCAATACACAGAAGAACCTGTGGTCTCCATAGACTTTAACGGTAACCAGCATTCCTCGATTGTTGACGCATCTGTCACTAAGGTAATTGAAGGCAAGATGGTGAAAGTCCTTTCATGGTATGACAATGAGGTCGGCTACAGCTCAAGAGTAAAAGATCTTATAATCTATCTGGCTAAAAGGAGCTAGGTCTCATGATAAGAAAGAACAACCATGACAATCCTGCTCCTATTAAGGATATCCTTAATAAACTCACTATCGAAGAACTGAACATAAAAGGCAAACGCGTATTCATAAGGGCTGATTTCAATGTTCCTCTGGATAACAACCTCAGCATTACTGATGACAGGAGAATTCGTTCCACCCTTCCTACAATAGACTATGCGATAGACGAAGGCGCTAAGGTAATACTTGCCTCTCACCTCGGGAGGCCGAAAGGAAAGGTCGACCCCAGATTCACGCTCGCTCCTGTTGCAAAGAGACTGCAGAGGCTTCTTGGCAAAGAGGTGACTTTTGCGCAGGACTGCATCGGCCCTCAGGTCGAAAGCCTAGTTGGGAAGATGAAGGAAGGAGATGTACTTTTACTCGAGAATCTGAGATTCCATCCCGGAGAGGAAAAAAATGATGAGGAGTTTGCTAAAGCACTTGCGAAGATTGCTGACTATTATGTGAACGACGCATTCGGCGCCGCACACAGGTCTCATGCATCAACCGTAGGAATACCAAAACATCTTCCTTCAGCAGCAGGCTTTCTGATGAGGAAAGAAATAGAATATTTAAAAGGCAC
>CAZBSJ010000209.1:0-3423 GCA_964494165.1 uncultured Nitrospiraceae bacterium | reverse complement strand
TAAGAACAAGGCAGATATGCACCGGAGAAAGAAGAACGCCGATAAAACCTGCTGCGAACGCAAATGATATAATCCCGATTGAGTTATTTCCTGCCATGCTCAGGATTAAAGGGAATGTGCTTCCGACAAATCCCACTGTAATGCCTGTTAAGAGTCCTGTTACCAACGGAAGCAGTACAAGTATAGGAGTTAATGGTATTCCTTCAGATGTCAGAAAAACGCTCAGGTTTTTTACTGCGCCTGAGGCGTCCATCGTCTGCTTAAACAGCATGACGCCGATAATAAGGACAATCACATCCTTTGACAGCCCGTGCTTTATTACCCTCCATATGTCTTTTAATCCATATTTGTAAAATGCAAAAAGCCCTGCAATCATTAAAAGCAGTGCAAAATGCAGTTCAATATGAGTGATAACAACCAGTAAAAGCACAAAAGATATTGGGATAAAACTCAGCAAACCTTTTTTGGATACCCCTTCTGTTTTTGGGAATTTGCCGTTAGTTCCTCTCATGCTGAACATGAATCCTGTTATCGCAATGAACAGGGCATAGGGCATGTTGGCTAAGATGAGGTTCCCAAGCTCTATACCGGATATTGCAGAGGCAAGCAGTATGCCGGGATATAGCGGAAGTATATACTCCCACGGATGCCTGAACCAGTAGTTTATGAATGCCTTTTCCTCCTGAGACATATCCATTCCTTTTGTTGATTCATCAACCATAGGAGCTGAAAAATATGCACCGCCTATTGAAGGCAGAAGGCCTATCAGCAACGGCATAGAGACCATTACCGCCTTTTTTCTGCGAAGCAGTTCTTTTGATGCCTTCATCATGTCCGAAAGCACGTCTTTTTCTCTTAATATAAGTTCAAAGCTCCTTATCATTGTTAAGGCAAGCGCAAGCTTTATCGTGACCTTATCAATAAATGCGGCCTTTATTGTTGATGCAACTGATACAGGCGGCATGAGATAAAAAAGCGCCAGAACGCCTGATGCGATAAGAAGAACATAGCCAACGCTTATCTTCTTCCTCAGAAGGATCAGGATAATAATGAACACTGCCGATATCTTTATAATGTCAGGCATTTTTTCATTATAACATTATGTCTCTCTGACTTGACTTTGCTGAAGCCAAACTATTATACTTCCATTTCGGAGAAAACTATGGGAACATATACTACATACAATCCACATAAGGTTAAGAAAAAAAGAACGCATGGTTTCCTTGAGCGCATGAGCACAAAGGGCGGCCGTAAGGTTATTAAGAGCAGAAGGTCTAAGGGCAGAAAAAAATTAAGCGTGTAGCCTGTTATAAGGCAGGCCTGCATGAATTAACGCTGCAGCTCTCTCAACAATAAAAACCGATTAAGGTTTAATTCTGCTTTTAGCTAAAAATAACAATCACTTTTTATTTTTTAATGAAAAAACTAATACTTGCGCTTATAAAACTTTACAGATATCTGCTCTCTCCGTTATTGCCCATGAGCTGCAGGTTTACTCCATCATGTTCTGAATATGCGCTGGATGCCGTCAATAAGCACGGGACATTCAAAGGTTCTTTCCTGACAGCAAAAAGACTTTGCAAGTGCCATCCGTTTCATCCCGGCGGATATGACCCGGTAAGGTAGAAGACTATGGAAATGGAAAAAAGAACTTTAATCGCTGTTGTTCTCTCGATTGCAATACTTATCGGATACCAGTTTTTCTTTGCTACCCCGCCGCCGCCTCAAAAACCGGCGGAAAAACCCGAAGGCATTGTAGAAAAAGGGACTATAGCTGAAAAGACTCAGATAGCGCCTGTAAAACCAGTTAGCATCCCGTCGGCTGCTGTTGCTGAAAAAGAGATTACTGTTGACACAGAGCTTTATTCTGCCACTCTCACCTCAGTAGGCGGCACAGTTAAAAAATGGGAGCTTAAAAAACATACGGACAAAGAGGGGCTTTCTGTAGTTCTTCAGAAAGGTCAGAGCGTTGTCCCGCCTTTAAGCATAATGTCTCAGAATAATTTCAATCTTTCAGGGATAAATTTCAGGGTATCGGGGAGAAATCTCTCTCTTAGCGAAAATTTACCAACAGGTTCGTTAGTTTTTGAATATGCCACGCCTGAATATTCTGTAAGGCGCACATTCACTTTTTATAACAACAAATATAAATTTGACCTTAAAGATGAGGTTATCGGTCTTCCTGAATACTGGCTGGCTGTAGGAAACGATTTCGGAATTTACAATAAAAAAGACGATTCAGAACATATCGGTCCTATACTTTTACAGAATACTGACAGGATAGAGATAAAGACCGGCAAGTTGCAAGAACCAAAGGTTTTTCAGGGCGGGATTAAATGGATTGCCAACGAAGACAAATACTTTTTTGCCGGTATCGTGCCTGCAAAGCAGATGGATGAGGCTAAGGCATGGAAGATTCAGGACGCATCAGTAATAGCTATTAAGGGAAAACCCGGCGTAAATGATTTCTTGATATACGCAGGCCCTAAAGAGCATGACAGGCTGAAAGAACTTAATGTCGGGCTTGATCATATAATTGATTTCGGCTTTTTCTCAATCATATCAAGGCCGCTCTTCTGGCTTTTAAAGCTGTTCTACGATTACCTGGGCAATTACGGCTGGGCCATTGTGCTTTTAACCATTGTAACGAGGATACCGTTTATTCCATTGATAAATAAGAGCCAGAAGGCCATGAAAAAGATGCAGGACATACAGCCGAAGATGGCTGAGCTTAAAGAAAAATACAAGAATGACCCACAAAAGATGCAGAAAGAACTCATGGCAATGTATAAAAAGCATAAGGTAAATCCTCTGGGCGGATGCCTGCCGATGCTTCTGCAGGTACCGGTATTCTTTGCTCTTTATACGATATTGTCCATTGCGATCGAATTAAGGGGAGCGCCTTTTATGCTCTGGGTGACAGACCTTTCTGTGAAAGACCCTTATTACATACTCCCAATCGTTATGGGAATAACAATGGTCGTACAGCAGAAGATGACGCCGACATCAATGGACCCCAAGCAGGCAAAGATAATGATGTTCATGCCTGTTATCTTTACTTTTCTATTCCTTAATTTTGCATCAGGGCTGGTTCTCTACTGGCTTGTAAATAATGTCCTTTCAATCATCCAGCAGTTCTTTGTGAATAAAAAACTCGCAAAGGAAAAGGCGCAGTCTTAGCTCACTATCTGAGTCATGCGAAGTGACTCGTTATGCGATTATTTCATTTAACCCTTCTTCAGCCATTGCCTTTTCAAAGGCAGGATCAATCTTGGCACACTCCTTTGCAAGACGGCTGCGTTTCATCCTTTGCAGCTTGTCACCAACCGCTTCCTGAACTGCCTGGCTGCGGCTTTGAAAAATGTGCTTACTAACAAGCTTGTCTATCTGCTCAATATATTCTTCGTCCAATGTTATGGCAAT
>CAZBSJ010000208.1:0-3437 GCA_964494165.1 uncultured Nitrospiraceae bacterium | reverse complement strand
GGACTTCAACCGTCCCCTCGTTAATTTTTATAAGGGCATCCTCAGCCATAATCACTGGCTTTGGACACCCTAATCCTCTTGCATCAACAAGCATATAATCTCCATAATTAAATTTTGACTTTAGAATAACTATTTAAGCCTACAAACTTCAAATAGTTATTTTCAATTTATAAGTAAGAATAGATAGTTATTAACTATAGATTTGTTGATACAAGGGGAATGGTGCTATAGAATAATTTCCACCTTTAAGTTCCCGGATCAAATCCTGGCTGGTATAAATACTATTTTCAAAAACAGTAACTACTTTTCCTATTTCTTCAATTGTATGTGCATCACTCCCGCCAATCTCTTTAATGCCGTTTCCCTGCCTCTTCACCCAGTCTTTGCATGCTTCATTCTCGGACTGAGAATTCCTTCCATTTACACCCTCAATAATTTCAGATAACTGAAGAATGCTCACGTCTGCCGGCCTACTCGTTCTGAATGGATGTGCGGGGATTGCTATCCCCCCTTCTTTCTGCAGCCAACGATAGAGACCTGATGCTTCAAGGTTTTGAGGAATTTGCTCTACCGGACCAAACACAAGAAAATCACCCCGCGTAGTGGTATATTCCATGCCGATAATAACCGAGATACCTGTCTTAACAGCGCAGTTTTCAACAATAAACTTTGAGGCTATGGTATCGTGGTCAGTTATGCAAATTCCATCTAATCCTATTTCTCTTGCCTTTCTGAGTAGCTGGGGAATTTCTATTACACTACAGGCCGAAAAATATGTATGGATATGAAGGTCAACAATCATAATTAAATAATATGATTATCAAAACAACAATGTCAAATAGTTCATAACAATGGAATTCTTTTTATGCATTGTAAATATCTATTAGATGAATTGACTATCTATATGGTATAAATAACCATGCGTTGTATTTTAGTAATCCTTGACGGCATTGGAGACAGAGGCCAAGATTGCCTTGAAGGGGATACCCCATTAAAAGCAGCCTATACCCCAAATCTTGACCATCTTGCTACTATCGGCATGAATGGTTTATACCACACTTATATCCAAGGTATTCCCATGTCAAGCGAAACAGCCCACTTTTTAATCTTTGGGTATGATCTGAAAGATTTTCCGGGAAGAGGCTATATAGAAGCCATTGGCGAAGGGATTGAGGTGCAGAAAAACGATGTTGCTGTGCTCTGCCATCTCTGTTCTGTTGAAAAAAAAAATAACAACCTTGTGCTTGTACACGGCTGGCCCGCATCTGCAATAAACGTTGATGAAGCAAAGGCGCTGTCCAAAGAAATTAAGACGTTTGAATCAGATAACATATCAATAAATCATAATCATTACAAGACAATAGAGGGAATTCTCACAATAAAAGGAGTTGTCTCAGAGCAAATCACTGACTCAGATCCGATATATGAGGGAAAACCGATAATGGAAGTCGTTCCAGTCAGAGATTCGGAAAACAGCGCATCAAAAAATACTGCCTCAGCCATTAATAAGTATCTACTCTGGGTATACAAAAAACTTTCAGAACATCCTATCAACAAAAAGAGAATCGAACAGAATATTCGTCCCATAAATGCCGTTGTTACACAAAGGGCAGGAAAGAAGCGCTATTTGACTTCATTCAAAGATAAATGGGGGCTCAAAGGTCTTTCTATTTCCTCAGGCGGCATTTACTGGGGACTTTGCTCTGAGCTCGGCATGGATATTATAAAAGTAAAAGACACCGGAGATGTTGAGGGAGATCTGAAATACCGTCTCAAATTGGCAAGGGAAGCTGTGGATTACGATTTCATCCATGTGCACACAAAGATGCCTGATGAGGCAGGACATACAAAAAATCCGATATACAAAAAAGAAGTGATTGAGGCAATAGACCGAGCAATGTCATTTGCTGTGAATGAAATATTTAATGACCAGGATATCTTATTTGTAGTTACCGCAGACCATTCTACTGCCAGTTCTGGCGCAATGATACACACAGGAGAGACAGTGCCATTAACGATGGTGGGCAAATATGTCAGAAAAGATAAGGTCGGAGAGTTTAATGAAATATCATGCCCCAGAGGCGGATTAGGAATTGTTAGAGGCAAGGAATTAATGTATCTAATCCTGAATTTTCTTGATAAAGGCAAATTACAGGGGCTTATGGATACGCCTTTGGATCAGCCCTACTATCCGGGCAATTACAAGCCATTGATTATTTAAAATGAATAAAAAAATTCTGGAGATATTAGCAAACAAAACTGACCTGATAAATAACTTTCCTGACTGGATGCTGCCGCCCTCAGCGATCAGAAAAATAAGAAAAACAAAAAATGTTGCTGTTGCCGAGATAGCTGGCAGGGACAGCATCGCTGCTGTAATTAGGGCATGCGATACACGCCGTATTAGGGCAGTAATTCCAACGATTGCATACACCGGCACAGAATACGGTAATTGGGAAATACCACTTGAAAAAACAAAACTCTTAAAAAGAAGTTTAAAGAAAAAAGGCGTCTTATTATTTAACCCAATCATACTAGGTTCACCTGAATTCTGGTGGAAGCTATGTGGCAGATATTCAACGCATCTGTCAAAAAAATACGACTTTTATTCTCATTGTGTAGGATGTCATTTATACTTACATGCTATAAGAATACCTCTGGCTAAAAAATTAAAATGCGGGATTGTTATCGGTGGAGAAAGAGAGTCTCATAACGGAAGGCTGAAGGTGAATCAGATTGGCGCGGCATTGGATGCCTATGTAGCATTTATGAAAAAGTTTGGCGTAGAGCTTTTCCTCCCGCTACGTTTTATTAAATCAGGCGATGAAGTTGAAGCACTAATCGGCAAGCACTGGGTTGAAGGCAAGGAACAGCTTGAATGTGTGCTGAGTAAAAACTATCAGGAGAATGACGGAAGCGTTTTGTTTTCAGAAGATGCTATAAAGAAATTTCTATATGAATTTGCATTTAATAAAACAGAAAAAATTATCAGAGATTATTTAAAGGCACTACACGCAGATTGAAGTAACCCGGGAAAATCGTTATATAAGACGTAAGAATGAGATATCTCAATGAGGTTTTAGGAGAACTTACAGGAACGCTGATCCTAGTTTTTTTTGGATGCGGTTCTGTTGCGGTTACAATATTGTTTTCTGCCAATGTAGAATTGTTTCAAATTGCAGTCATGGGGAGCTTTTTTTGCCGCGGGAACCTTGTATCTTCTTTTTTCAACTTCAATTGCACAATACAAAAACTTGAACCACATCGTTCGTGGCACTCCTGATTCCTTTAAAACAGCGATGATTTTCGGTGAATTTTATCCTAATCCTGGAGCCGGGTTAAATGTATCAGTATCGATGCTTATCGCTTTTTTAGCAGAAAGCATCGGCACTTTTTTACTCGTGTTTCTAATATTTGCGTTGACTGAAGGCTGTAAT
>CAZBSJ010000207.1:0-3449 GCA_964494165.1 uncultured Nitrospiraceae bacterium | reverse complement strand
TCTCCCCGCCTGAGATTACAGTGATAGAACTGGTTCACAAAGAGAGCGAGTAAAAGGCATAGCAGACAGGACATAGTGTTTTCACTCATTCTCGGTCTTTGACCTCCGAGATACTTTGCCTCTTTAATTTTTCCTTTTTATTTCATCTGTATATCGGCAAAATAAATCAGTTCAAACACCATGTCCTGTCTGTGTATGAAAAAGATTATAGTTAAAACGGCTGACAGGACTTAAAGTCAGAATGCTGTTTTATGGTAGAATTTAAAGCAGTATCCATGCGAGGTGAAATTGTCTTTTTATAGAAAATTCAGCTTCTGGTTTATTCTTGCAATATTGTCTGTTGCGGCGTTTTTCTTTCTGAAAAAATCACTCAGTTCTGTTGAGGTCAAGACATACACAGTCAAAAGACAGGAGCTTTTGATTACAGTTACTGCCACATCAACAGGAACTATTAAGTCTGACAAAGAGGTCAAAGTCACGGCGCAGAGAATCGGCAAGATAGAGAAACTTTTTGTCGAAGAAGGCCATACAGTAAAACCCGGCTCAATGATAGCAGAGCTTGATGCTGAGGAATCACTCTTGAATCTCAGAATTGCAGAGGCGTCTTTGGATAAGACAGTTGCTGTTCAGAAAGAGACTGAGGCAAGGCTTAAGAGATTCAATGACCTTAAGGAAAAGGGGTTTGTTTCGCAGGGAGAGGTTGACACTGTGCTCAGGGAATATGATGTTGCAAATGCTGCTTTAATAGAGGCAAAGAATTCTTTATCTCTTGCAAAGCTGAACTATGACTATTCATTTATCAAGTCGCCGATAAACGGCGTAGTAACCTCAAGGCCCGTAGAGCTTGGCGAGACTGTAACAAAGGGCGCTCTGGTTGCGAATGTCGTATCAACTGATGATCTTTATATAGAGGCTTTTATTGATGAGGCGGATGTCGGTAGGGTAAAAAAAGGACAAGAAGTCCACATCACGATGGATGCATATCCTGAACAGGTCTTTACAGGCGAGATTTATATGATATCTCCTGTAGTCCTCGGCGGAAAGCAGGAGACAAGGACATTTGAAACCAGGACACGTTTTAAGGAAAAAGGAATTGTAGTAAAACCCGGAATGTCGGCTGATATAGAGATAATCGTTGATAAGACAGATGATGCATTAACAGTACCCTCGCAGGCTATTATCGAAAGAGGGGGCAGGAAGAATATATTTGTAAAAAGCGATTCAAAGGCAAGGCTTGTGCCTGTAGAGATAGGACGTTTTAACTGGACATACACTGAGGTATTAAAAGGCATTAATGAGGGCAACTTAATAATTATGAATCCTGATGTTAAGGGGCTTGCTGACGGCAAGCGGATAAGAGAGACAGATGATTAAGCTAGTAGATGTTCACAAGTCTTATATACTGCCTAAGGTGAAGATTGAGGTATTAAGGGGCATTAACATTGATATCCTTGAAAAGGAATTCGTTGCTTTAATGGGTCCTTCAGGTTCCGGTAAATCAACACTGCTTCACATTATCGGCTGTCTTGACAGGCCTACATCAGGAAAATATCTGTTCCTCGATGTTGATGTCAGCAATAAGACCGACAATGAACTGGCTGAGATAAGGAATAAGAGCATAGGTTTTGTCTTCCAGAGCTTTAATCTCCTTCCAAGGCTTTCTGCATGGAAGAATGTTGAACTGCCTCTGCTGTACAGCGGAGTGTCAGTTAAAGAGAGGAAGCAAAGGGCCATTGATATGCTCGGAAAGGTCGGGCTCAGTGAAAGGGCAGAGCATCATCCAAATGAGCTTTCAGGAGGAGAACAGCAGAGGGTTGCGATCGCAAGGGCATTGGTCAACAAACCGACAGTAATCCTTGCTGATGAACCAACAGGCAATCTTGACAGCCGTTCAGGCAAAGAGATTATAGACCTTTTTAAGGCTTTGAACAAAGAAGGAGTCACCATTCTTATCGTTACTCATGAGAAGGCTGTTGCAGATGAGGCAAAAAGGATAATAACCATAAAGGACGGCACCTGCTTCAGTGGATGTTATTGAGATAATAAAGGTATCCAGGGAATCTCTTATGAGCAATAAGGTGCGCTCATTCCTTACCATGCTCGGAGTAATAATCGGTGTTGCCGCAGTCATACTGCTCGTATCTATAGGCGAAGGCGCGAGAAAATACATACGGAAAGAACTCGGGGAATTAGGCTCGAATATACTCGTTATCGTGCCGGGCAAGACTGCCAAAGAAGGCGGAATGCACATGGGAACAAGCGCTGTAAGAAAGCTTACATATGAAGACTCGATAATAATCGAAAAAAGGGCAAGGAGCATACATTCCTTATCACCAATAGTTGTGGGAACTTCATGGATAAAATATTCAGGCAAGAGCAGGGACACTTATGTGGTAGGCGTAAACGAAGATTATTTTGATATGAGAAACCTTAAGATCGAGACAGGCAGGACAATAGATTCATCAGATGTTGACGGCAAAAGACGGGTTTGCGTCCTTGGAAGGACAGTGAAGAAAGAGGTTTTCGGAGAAGGGAATCCTCTGGGAGCGCCTGTTACAGTAGGCGACGCAAAATACAGGGTTGTCGGCGTAATGCAGCATAAGGGGGTTGCGCTTGGTTTTGACATTGATGATGTTGTCTTTATCCCGGTAACTACTGCGCGCGAGCTTTTTGATACTGACAGTCTTTTTAACATAACAATAAAGGTCAGGTCTGCAGAACTTGTTCCTGAGGCAAAGAAGGAGATTAAAGAGATACTTATAAAAAGGCATTCGAATAAAGAGGATTTCACGATATTAAGCCAGGATGAGATGATAGCAGTAATGGGAAAGATACTGAACATCATGACTGCCGTGCTTGCAGGGATAGCAGCCATATCACTCGTGGTCGGGGGAATAGGTATAATGAACATAATGCTTGTATCTGTCCGTGAGAGGACGAGGGAGATAGGCATAAGAAAGGCAATTGGCGCAAAGAACAGCGATATCCTTTTCCAGTTCCTTATCGAGTCTGTAATATTAAGCCTTATAGGAGGCACGGGAGGAGTGCTTGTTGCAGGCACTATTTCAATAATTATCCCTTATTTTGTAGAGTTTCTTCCAACGCAGCTTGCATTATGGTCAATAATACTTGCTTTTGTTTTTTCAGCGGCAGTAGGGATATTTTTCGGCGTATATCCTGCAAGAAAGGCGTCTTTATACGACCCGATTACTGCGTTGAGGTATGAGTGAGAGGGGAAATGGGACATAACATTTTCGCTCATTCCTGCCTGCCGGCAGGCAGGCTCGCTATGCTCCGAGGCTTTTGCCTCTCGAAATTATATGCTTTATAAGGGATATCGGCAAAAAAATCCGCTCAAATGCTATGTCCCATTTATGTGTGAGGTATATATTAGATGCCGATAATTAAGGTAGAGAATCTGGTAAAGAAGTTCGGGAGTATCACTGCTG
>CAZBSJ010000206.1:0-3450 GCA_964494165.1 uncultured Nitrospiraceae bacterium | reverse complement strand
ATTTCGAACCTCCCTTATTGATAAAAGGCGTTATCAAATCAATCGGCACAGGGAATATTATTGTCGAGTTTTTCTCGGTAGCAATCTCTGTAAGGGTTTGAAGAAATCTAAGCTGAAGCGCCCCGGTTTCTGTTGCTATAATCTTTGCTGCATCAGCAAGCTTCTGAGATGCCTGGAACTCTCCCTCTGCATGGATTATCTTCGCCCTTCTCTCTCTTTCTGCCTCAGCCTGCTTTGCTATTGCCCTGAGCATCTCTGTCGGCAGGTCAACATTTTTGACTTCGACCGCTGTAACTTTAACCCCCCAAGGCTCTGTCTGAAAATCAATGACCTTCTGAAGCTCTGCATTCAGTTCCTCTCTTTTTGTGAGCAAATCGTCCAGCTGGCTTTGCCCGAGAATGCTTCTTAAGGTAGTTTGGGCAATCTGGGAAGTTGCATAATAAAAATCCTCCACCGCTGTTATTGCCTTAATCGGGTCTATCGGCCTGAAATAAACAACCGCATTCACCTTAACGGTTATGTTGTCTTTCGTGATTATGTCCTGTGCCGGAACATCCATCGTTACGGTTCTCAAACTCACCCTAACAAGCTTATCAATGATCGGGATAATAATCACAAGACCCGGCCCCTTAACCGGGATGATCCTTCCAAGCCTGAAGACAACCCCTCGTTCATACTCCTTCAATATCTTTATAGCGCTTGAAAGAAAATAAACCACGAGAAAAATTACAAACAAGAAACCCATAAATACTGGCGGTATTCCCGGCATAATCCCTCCTTTTTTTAAAGTGTCAGTGCCAGCTTTCAGTGTCTGTCGGCCACTGTTCGCCAGCCACTGCTCACTGTTTTTTTCTGATTTTTATCTTTAAGCCTGCTACAGCCTCGACAACTATTCTTTCACCTTTTGGTATAAGCTCATCTGAATAAGCTGACCACAACTCTCCATGCAATGATACCATGCCTCCGTCCTTTGTTATATCAGTATTTGCTATCCCTTCCAGTCCGACCAGTCCCTCAGCCCCTGTTATAGGCTTTCTTTTGAAGGCCTTATATGCGAGACCAAGCACAACTGTAAAGAAAATAGCAGTAATTATTACGACAGGCAGTATAATGGACAAAGAGAGTTTCATGAACGGGCCTGGAGATTCAAATAACATCAAAGAGCCCATTACCATTGCAATCACCCCTCCGATAGTCAATACTCCATATGAAGTTATCTTTATTTCGAGTATAAAAAGTATTATCCCCAACAGCACCAGAAGAAAACCGGCATAATTTACCGGCAAAGTCTGGAAAGCGTAAAACGCAAGTATCAGGCAAATACCTCCAAGCACGCCGGGGAATATTGCGCCGGGATTTGTAAGCTCAAAAAACAGGCCGTAAAACCCGAGCATCATAAGTATATAGGCCACATTCGGGTCTGTAATAAAGTTCAGCACCTTCTGCCTGAAGCTCATCTCTTCTCTGGTTACGACTGCGTTTGCCGTCTTCAGTATCTTGTCGCCCATGACTGTATTTACTGTTCTACCGTCTATGCTTGAAAGAAGGGCATTAAGATCTTTGCTGACAATATCAATCACATTCTCTTTCAATGCCTCAGCCTCTGTTGCAGATATGCTCTTTCTGACAGCATTTTCAGCCCACTTTGCGTTCCTGCCAGACTTTTCTGCAAGCGACTTAATATATGCGGCCGCATCATTAGTTGCCTTTTCAGCTATTGTCTTATCCATCTTTTCCCCGACAGCCACAGGATGAGCAGCTCCTATATTGGTTCCGGGCGCCATCGCTGCTACATGGGCAGCCAGAGTAATGAACGTGCCGGCTGAAGCAGCCCTTGCGCCGCTTGGAGAGACATACACAATTACAGGCACCTCGCTGTTGATCATGCTTTTGACTATATCTCTCATTGAGGTATCAAGACCGCCGGGAGTATCGAGTTCAATTACAAAGGCCTCAACCTTCCTCTCATTAGCGCGCTTAATGTTCTTGATTATATACTCAGCAGAGGCAGGATTTATTACTCCGTTTACTGTAATTACCAGCACTTCATTTTTAGGTTCTTCTGAAAAGCCGGACAATGAGATAATCAGGGACAAAAAAATAAAAAAAATGAATATCTTTTTTTGCATGTTCAAATTATAACATAATGCTTATATAATATAGTCATGCAAATAATAGCAGAATATAAGATCGGGTTTAAGACTTTAAGGCTTGTTCAGGGGGATATAACAGAAAGGGATGTTGATGCTATTGTTAATACTGCCAACTCACAGCTGCAGCATGGCGGAGGCGTTGCAGGCGCTATCGTTAAAAAGGGCGGATATATTATCCAGGATGAAAGCGACAGGATTGGATATACGCCTGTTGGAACAGCGGTGATAACAAGCGCCGGGAAGCTTCCTGCAAAATTTGTGATTCATACGGTAGGTCCGCAGATAGGCGAAGGGGATGAAGACAGTAAACTTAAAAGCGCTGTGCTAAGCAGCCTGACGCTTGCATCTGAAAAAGGGCTTAAAAGCATTTCGATGCCAGCAATAAGTTCCGGCATCTTCGGCTTCCCAAAAGACAGGTGCGCAAATATACTGGTAAATAAATCAGCCGGTTATCTCAGAGACAATCCAAAAACTTCCCTTGAAATAGTAGAGTTCTGCGTATTCGATGATAATACAAAAGACCACTTTAAAAGGGAGTTCGAAAAGCTTAGATAATCCCTGCATTACGCTGGAGTTTTTTCTCCCCAATTTTCATGGGAAGGTAAAAGGCCGAGACATTTATCGATAGAATTAAAATCACATATAAGGCAATCTGCATTTTTTCAGATAAATCCAAACCGCCACTGCCTATGCCCTTGTTATACATATAAAATATCCATGTCTCCAGAAACAAGGTAGCAAGCACAACGCTGAAAGCGATAAGCATAAAAACCATACCCGCAAGACTCATAGAAACAGATGCGATATTTTCATGTTTGAATTTTGGATAGACAGCGCCAAATCCTGTACCCAAACCGCTTATTGAGATTGAAAGAAGAAGGACTGTTAAGAGTGAAACGAGCATTAGAAACATGTCGATATTCATGGCAAGATTCGTCAGAAAAACGACTGACATAATGAGAATGGTAACAGGAATACTGCCGTACAGAAATTTTGACCATAAAAATCTTTTCATTTCAACAGGGGCAGTTCTTATTATCCAGAATGCCTGGCCTTCGAGACTAACAGATGCGTATATAAACCTTGCGGCCACTGCAGAAAGTACAAGACCTGATAAAACCATGTTAATCAGCACCATTATCTCCTTTATGAACGGAGTTAATCCTGATATTGAATTTAAAGGTATTGACCTGAAGTTATATATATACACAATTACAAGCGCTCCAATTATGAATACCTGAGACCACTGGCCTGTATCTCTGAAAAAGGTCTTAATGTCCTTATAGAATATTGCAGT
>CAZBSJ010000205.1:0-3452 GCA_964494165.1 uncultured Nitrospiraceae bacterium | reverse complement strand
AGTTTTTTAAGATTTAATAATGAAACTTTCTCTATCTTTTTATGAAGGCTTTTGCCGTGAGCATCCATCGTCACAATAGCAGGAAGATTTTCCACCTCTAATAACCACATCGCCTCTGTCATCCCGAACTCTTCAAGCTTCCAAACATCAACAACCCTTTTGATCTTATCCGCAAGGTATACTGCGGCTCCTCCAATTGTATGAAAATAAACACAGCCCTTCTGTTTCATGGCCTTAAGAGTATGCTCACCCATTCCGCCTTTTCCCATTATGCCCCTTATCCCGTATCTTGAAATTACCTTATGCTCATACATCTCAACCCTCATGCTGGTTGTTGGGCCTGCTGAAATTACGCTGTAGCCGTCTTCTGTTTTTTTCATGATAGGCCCGCAGTGATACAGAACAATCCCTTCAAGATTGAATGGGATATCCTTTTTTGAAGGTCCTTCATTGAAAAGGAATTTGTGTATCTTGTCCCTGCCTGTCACTATCAATCCATTTATTAAGACAACATCTCCGACCTTAAGGCTTTGGATATCCTTTTTTTTCAAAGGGAGGTTAATAATTTTTTCTTTTTGAGCCTTGAGCTTTGGACTTTGAGTTTTCAATTTTTCTTTTACCATATAAGCCTTCCCCTTCTGTTGGCCCAGCATGCTATTGATATATCCACGAAATAAGATGCAGGATGTCTGTGGTTAGCTCCTATCTTTACACCTATTGCAGTTGTCTTGCCTCCAAAACCCAAAGGCCCTATGCCAAGGGAATTAAGTTCGTTTAAGATTGTTTTTTCGAGTTCCTGAAGAACTGGAATTTGATTTGTATCTGAAAGTTTTCTCAGGAGTTGTTCCTTTGAAAGTTTTGCAACCTGATCCTTAGAGGCCCCGATGCCGACACCGACAGTATATGGCGGACATCCTTTGCCCTGTGCCTTATAAACAGCATCCAGCACGCATCTCCTGACGCCATCGAGATTTCTGCTTGCCTTTAGTTCTTCGATGGGAAGTTTATACATCTGTCCTATATTTTCACTGCCAGCGCCCTTTAACATCAGGTCTACTGTAAGAGTTGTGTCAGGTGATTCTCTGAAATATATGACAGGGAAGCCTGCGCCGGTATTGTCACCTGTATTTTTTTCCGTAATTATGTCGACAGCATTAGGTCTTAACGGAATCTTTTCAGTTGCAATGCGCGTTGCCTCAATTATTGTGCTCTCAAACTCGGCCTGGCTCAGACCTCTCGGCATTTTTACGTAAAAAACAGGGACACCTGTATCCTGGCATACAGGCCTTGTTTTTTCTCTTGCAAGCCGGATATTCTCCAGTATTATCCTGAAAGCCTGTTCAGCGCTGGAGCCTTTTTTTTCATTAGGATAGGCAGCCTTTAACGCCTCTTCAACATCAGGCGGTATGGATGTTGCAACCTTTCTGTACAGCTCTACTATTCCGTCCCGAAGCTTAAGCAAGATCAGCCTCCATCAGTAAAGTATATCATTTATAAGACATGATAATGCAATCAGGCTCATACAATCAAATGCCGGATAAACTTGCCAGAAAAATGATTCAGGCGCTCAGGACTTTTGCCTGAGCGCCTGAATCACTGACTTTTAGTTATTTATAAGTTGTTTTACTTTGCCGGTTCTTTTGGCGCCTCGCTCTTCGAAAGAGCGGCTATTGCTTCATTGTTTATTTCGACCTTATGTGACTTCTTTAAAGTTTCCACATAAGTATCAAATACCTCTTTCTGTTTCTGGGCTGTCAGCCTCTGCGCAAGCATGTCTTTTACTTTTTCGAACTCAACAGGCTTGCCCTGGAATGTAAAGTCTGCCTTATTCTTATTGTAAAAATCTCTCAGCTCCTGATCAGTCACCCTTGCCTTGTTTTCAATCTCTTTTTCGAGCAAAAAGCTTATCAGAATAAGCTTTTGGGAATCAGCTATCTTTTTTGCGTATAACGGATCCTTATCAAGACCTTTTTTCACCGCCTCCTGATAGAGAAGCTCTTTCTTAATAAGCTCATCAATGAATCTTGAGAGCCCCTCTTCGCCCTCGAACATCTTCTGCGCAAAAGGCGGAAGCGCTTCCATCTCTTTTTTGAGGTCTTCTTTGGTTATAGCCTCTTTGTTAATCTTTACCAGATACTGGCCTTTGTCAGCATCTTTCTTCCCGCATCCGAATACAAAAAAAATCATCAATACAAGAACTGCGAACTTCTTCATTTTTCCCTCCTAGGATATCTTTTAATAGTGCTTCTTTAACTCAAACAAAACATGCTTTGCAACAATCTTCAATGTCTCAAAAACGCCCACCCCTGTAGTTGCAACTGCCTCAAACCAGGACACGCTGTTGACGTTAAGAAGCTTATTCATCTCATCAACAGGCGCAACATTAGGGAGGTCCCTTTTGTTAAACTGAACTGCGTAAGGAAGCTTTTCCAAAGCATATCCCTGCTCAGCAAGGTTTATCTTTAAATCCTCCAGACTTTCCACATTCGCTTCCATTCTTTCTATCTGCGAATCAGCGACAAACACAACACCGTCCACCCCTTTGAGAATCAGCTTTCTGCTGGCTGCATAAAAGACCTGGCCAGGCACCGTATAAAGATGAAATCTTATTTTGAATCCCCTAATGTCACCCAGGGCCAAAGGCAAAAAATCAAAGAACAATGTCCTTTCAGTCTCCGTGGCCAGAGATATCAGCTTGCCTTTCTGGTCAGGGTTGGTCTTTTTGTATATAAACTGGAGATTCGTGGTCTTCCCACAAAGCCCGGGACCGTAGTAAACAATCTTACAATTGATTTCTCGGGAAGAATAATTTATGAAAGACACTTAATTGCCACACCTACTTAAAAAGGTTATCAATATCTTCATCACTTATTTCCGCAAAAGGCGATTCTGTTATCTTGCCTTCCAGTTTTTCTTTTTCTGCCTTGCTTGTTATATCCTCGAAGATCTTCGAAAGAATCTCGGAAGTTTTCTTAACCCTAAGCCTGACCAGACCGAGAGAAGACCTCTGGTCGAATATTACAACAAGAATGACCCTGTTGCCTATAAGCGAGATATGAATATTGTCCTTCTCGCCCTCATGGAAAAGAATTGTAAACTCTTTTTCCCCAAGGAGCCTTGCAATGCCTCCTGTTGCGGCTATATTGCCTGCAGTGAGGGATGCCAAAGACGTAGTATCGATATTATGCGTATCACCGGCAGATGCTATAAGCTGGCCATTTTTATCTACGAGAAAGACAACATTTGCATTTGCCTGCTGGTGAAGTTTCTGGAGTTCCTCGTCTATCTTCTGGAACTCATTTTCATACATCACAAGGTCAGAACCTGCCATCCCTCTCCTTAGCTCCTTTTAATTTGTAAATAAATTATCAGAAACAGCGTTAATAATCAAGGGTAAAGTCCCAATTAAGCCACAAGATTTACGCATGTTTTAACAGACATAACATTTTTTC
>CAZBSJ010000204.1:0-3459 GCA_964494165.1 uncultured Nitrospiraceae bacterium | reverse complement strand
CATGAAAAAACCATTTCATAAAACCATTGGAATGAAGCCCGTTAATCTTCACAAGCTTATCCGTGAATGATGATTTCCTTATCTGCTGAATAAAATTCATTACTCACCCAAAAGCTGGTGCAGCATGCTTGATTCCCGCTTGTAAAAACCCTCTGTATGAAAGGAGTACGCGAACCTGAATAATTCATAATCAAGGTGATGGTTTACCTCATGTAAAAGCGTCCTTAAGAATGTCTTGAATGCCACAACCCTTTTTTGCTTGGCTGTCCTCATCCATAGAGTAATAATTGCCGGCGCCGCTCCATCCGAAGAATTATAAAGGCCGTGAAGTTCTCCATAAGCATTATGAGGCCTTACTGCAAGAATCTTTGTGAGAATACGGGGAATCTTCAGCCTGGTTGTAAGGCCTGAGACAAGCCTCTGGCAGAGCTGTTCTGTCTCATATCTGTCTTCTTTGGCAAGGGCTGATTTAAGGCCGTTAATCAACCGGCGAAGCTCTGGAGCATCAGGCAATTTCACAGAGGTTATCCCATCGCTCTGTTCATAAACCTTCCTCTGCCTCGCTGAAAGACGCCTGTAGTAATTAAAGACCATGTGATTTACCTCAAAGGATACTATATCACAGAGAATCAGTCCGGTACGCCAGGATGGTCTTTTCCCTGCTTCAGAAAAAATTTGCAATCCAATCTGATTAGCTGTACAATTTTATTAAGCTTCTTGATAAGGGGGTGAGAAAATGAAAAAAGCCATACTCATATTTTGCGCTTTTTTTCTCGTTGCCGGTTGTGCAACAAAGGACTATGTGAAACAACAAACCGACCCGATGGCAGACAGAATCAGCAAACTGGAGGCAAAGATTTCAGCCATTGAAAGCAAGACAAGCGCGCTTGAAGGCAAAATAGATAAGTGCTGTGCTGATATTGAGACTGCCAAGAAAGACGCCAAGGATGCTCGGGATCTTGCTCAGGAGGCAATGAAGGTTGCTAAAGAGTCTGCCGACAGAGCTGAGGCTGCAGCCAAGAGGGCTGAGGCTGCTGCGCAAAGGGCAGAATCTGCTTTTGAAAAGGCAAAAAAAGCATTTGAGTTACAGCAGAAAAAATGACTCCGGCCTCTTGCAATGAATACGCCTTTGGTTGATGGAGGCCATTCATTGCAAGAGATATTTTTTACATTGAAATATCAACAGGAATTCCACTCTTCTCGCTCACAGCATTATATAATTTTTCAGTGCTTATTTTTTTGAGCAATCCCTTCCTTATCAATAACTTTACTGCATCGTTAAGATAACTTATATCTTTTTGGTCGTCTTTATGGACTTCAACATACACCTTGCCATTCTTTGTGCCAATTTTTACAGGCTGCCTAACAATGTTTACGCGGGTACCGACAGATACTTTATTGAAAAGCTTCGGAATATCCTCAGGGTATAATCTTATACATCCGTGGCTGACCATCCTGCCCACGCCCCATGGCTTATTCGTTCCGTGGATCATAATGCTCATCGCAGACAGCCTGAGCGCATGGCTTCCCAGAGGATTGTCAGACCCTCGAGGCACAACCTTTGGAAGCTCAGGCCTTTCTTTTCTTATAGATTCAGGCACGTGCCAATCCGGATTCTCTATCTTTTCTATTACAGTAAAGCTTCCTGCAGGCGTATCTTTCCCTTCATCGCCGATACCGATCGGAAAGGTCATCACACGGGATGTTTTTCCCTCCCTGAAAAAATAATAGAGCCGCATTTCTGACAGATTCACGATAATACCGCTGTATTCCTCTGCATCAGGAAGTATCCATGCAGAAGGGATTATTATTTTTGAGCCTGTCTTTGGGACAAATGGGTCATGGCCTGGATTCGCATCTGTTATCTCGTTATAGCCCAGATCAAAATCCCGCGCAAGCTCTATCAATGATTCTCTCTCTTTGACTGTATGGGTTTTCAGCGATCCGATTATTGCTGTTTTTTTGCTGTACTTATAAGGGTCGCTGCCAAAGGACGGAATTGTATATATAAAATTGATAAGCAATAGCACTAATCCGGCTATTATCTTTTTTTGAGTGATAAGAGACATGATATGTTCCTGGCTTCCTTCACACTGCTTAATACAACAGATTTTAGGCGAGACTTATTTTTTTATTCTCTCAGCATTAAACAACTTAAGCTGCTTAATCATCTCTTCTTCTGATATAACTCCGAGCATGACAAGCGCCTCCCCAAAAAAAAGATAGTCTTCTTCCTGTTTTTCCAGAAGCTCTTCGACCTGTTCCTTTGTCATGAGACCCTCTTCAACTGCTACCTCGCCAAACTTCTTGAATGTCTCTTCCTGCTTAATGAGAATTTTGTCTATATCTTTTTGCGTAATCCAGCCTTTGTCTTTAGCAAGATGCCCTATTTTCAAATTATGCTTTATCTGCAACATCCTTGCATTAACAGTATCCTCAAAAGTAATAAGTCCTTTAATACGCAAATACTGACCGAACAATAATGTTTTCAACATTGTTCTCTCCTGTCAGAAATTTTCTAATAAAACAATATCACAAAAATCTCTTTTAAACCATTTTCAGCGTAGATTATTTATTCTCCTGCTTTACTGCGGATTCCTTTAATTTAATGCAGACATATCCGCCAGCAAAAGCAAAGGCAAGCGTAAGGATCATCGCAATTATGTCAAAGATTAGAAACGATGTGTCCTTGGAAAACAATACTGTTATCCCGCCAAGCAGGATTGAGAGCACTCCCATTGCCAGTGCATTTTTTATCTCAGCCTTTTTTGCAACCCGTCCTGCCACATATCCGCCGACCCCTGTGAAGATAAGGCCTGCAACTGTCATCAGATAAAAAAAGTTCCGGGTTTTTGCGAATTCCTCAAGCTCTTTGATGTCTCTTCCGTTTGAGACCAATGCCAGCACGCCGATGATTCCGAATATCAATGAGAATAAAAAAGTGCCTCCGACATCAGCAAGCAATCCCATGCCGACTGCCTTAATATTAATATCTTTCAAATTTTGCATTTTATTATTTCTGCTGATTTTCTGAACCCGGCAGGAGCAGAAGGCAATTTTTATTTCTCAAGACCGATCGCCTTCAGAAACTTTTTCCAGCCTTTATTAATAGAGTCTCCCATCTTTTTGAGGGCAGATTTGCCACTGCCTTTTTCTTTCTTTACCTCTTTTGTATCTTTCTTTTCTTCCTTTGAATCTTTCTTTATCTCCTTATAACCCTTTTCAGCAGTGTCCTTGACCTTCTCAGCATCTTTCTTAATGCCTTTCTCCACTTCCTTTGCCCTTTCAAAAAATTTATCTGCCAGGTCTTCTGTCCCTGCCAATGCAGGGAAAATAAAAGCTGCGACGATAAGGAAAAGTATTATCTTATTAATCATTTTCATGCGTTAAGTATATATCTTTGCTGTATTAAAAGGTCAAGGGTTCTGATTATTTAGAAAGCCCTGCGGCCTTCTTTTC
>CAZBSJ010000203.1:2130-3488 GCA_964494165.1 uncultured Nitrospiraceae bacterium | reverse complement strand
CGAAGCATAGAAAAGTATAAATATCATAAAAATAAAAGGAGAGCGCTAATGAACGCTACAGAAAAGATCGATGTCCTTTTAGCAGAAAAGAGGACATTTCCGCCGTCAAAAGAATTCCGTGAAAAGGCCCACATAAAAAGCATGAAAGAGTACGAGCAGATGTACAAAAGGTCTGTGGAAGACCCAGAAGTCTTTTGGGCTGAAATCGCTGAAAAAAATATAACATGGTTTAAAAAATGGGACAAGGTTCTGGAGTGGAACTTTGAAAAACCTGAGATCAAATGGTTTAGCGGCGGCAAATTAAACGCATCCTATAACTGCCTAGACAGGTTCATAAACACGCCGACAAGGAATAAGGCAGCGATAATATGGGAGGCTGATGACGGAAGCTACAAGACCTATACTTACCAGCAGCTTTATTATGAGGTCAATAAGTTTGCAAATGTCCTGAAAAAGCACGGCGTAAAAAAAGGGGACAGGGTAACGGTATACCTGCCGATGATACCCGAACTTGCGATCTCTATCCTCGCATGCACAAGGATAGGCGCAATACACAGCGTTGTATTCGGCGGATTCAGCGCAATGGCGCTGAAAGACAGGATTCAGGACTGCAAAAGCAAAATAGTGATTACAGCTGATAAAGGCGTAAGAGGCGGCAGGCTCGTTCCGCTGAAATCAAATGCTGATGAGGCTGCGCACGAATGCCCGACCATTGAAAAGATGATTGTCGTAAAGCGCGCTGACGGAAGTGCAGACATGGAGCCTCAGAGAGATCTGTGGTGGCAGGACGAGATGGCAGCAGCAGATATCGCAAACTACTGCGAGCCTGAAAAGATGGATGCTGAAGACCCGCTATTTATTCTCTATACATCCGGGTCAACCGGCAAGCCAAAAGGCGTGCTCCATACAACCGGCGGATATATGCTATTCACTAACCTTACGTTCAGGTGGATATTCGATTATCACGACGAAGACATACATTTCTGCACAGCAGATATCGGCTGGGTAACCGGTCACAGTTATATAGTCTACGGACCTTTGAGCAATGGCGCAACCAGCCTTATGTTTGAGGGCGTGCCAACCTATCCCAACCCGGGAAGGTTCTGGGAAATAGTTGACAAGCATAAAGTAAATATCTTCTACACAGCACCGACCGCAATCAGGGCTTTGATGAGAGAAGGAGAGAGCTGGGTAAACAAGCATAACCTATCTTCCTTAAGAGTTCTGGGAACAGTGGGTGAGCCTATAAACCCTGAGGCTTGGATGTGGTATCACAACCATGTGGGCAAAGGCAAGCTCCCGATCGTGGATACATGGTGGCAGACCGAGACAGGGGGTATCCTTATAACACCTTTACC
>CAZBSJ010000203.1:0-2030 GCA_964494165.1 uncultured Nitrospiraceae bacterium | reverse complement strand
GAGGCTGCTGTTGTCGGCTTTCCTCATGAAATTAAAGGTGAAGGCTTATACACATATGTGACCTTAAAAGAAGGCATATCACCTTCTGATGAGCTGAAGAAGATCCTTGTCGGGCATGTGAGAACGGTCATAGGGCCAATAGCCACGCCAGACAAGCTTCAGTTTGCTCCAGGACTGCCAAAGACAAGAAGCGGCAAGATAATGAGAAGGATATTGAGAAAGATAGCCGCAGGACAGGTGGAAGATCTTGGCGACACCTCAACTCTCGCTGATCCGGCTGTAGTTGATAATCTGGTAAAAGGCAGACTTTAGTACAGTCTGATTCGCTAAAGATAAAGGCATAGTGTTTCCGCACTATGCCTTTACATATTCTAAAGTCTTGTTTTAACCTATAAAAAAATTATCGCACAGGTTAATAAAGACCTCTAAAAACATCTTAAGGAGAAACACATGGACAGATTTTTTTTAAGCAAGGATAATTCTATGCTTGTGATAGTGGACATCCAGGAACGGCTGGCAGCAGTAATGAAGGAAAAGCAGAAGGTAATAGATAACTGTCTGCATCTGATAGAGATATCAAAGCTCCTTGATATCCCGGTAATCGTCACAGAGCAGTATCCCAAAGGGCTCGGCCATACCGTCAATGAGATTAAGGAGGCTGTAACAACATATAAACCTTTTGAGAAGCTGACTTTCAGCTGCTGCAAAGGACCTTCCTTTACCGAGTCGCTTGCCTCAACACGGAAAAAGAAGGTGATCCTTACAGGGATGGAGACACACGTATGCGTATTGCAAACCTGCGTTGACCTTTTAAAAGAAGGTTATGATGTCCATGTTGTTAAAGACGCAATCTGTTCAAGGACAAAAGACAATTTTAAAACAGGCATCGGATTTATGCGGGATGCAGGCGCTGTGATAACATGCACAGAGACGGTTTTATTTCAGCTGTTAGAGAAAGCAGGGACAGAAGAGTTTAAGGCAATATCCAAAAGGATTAAATAAAAAACCTTTGTCCTTGACTATTTTATTTTTCAGAGTTTAGACTATCAGTTCCCAATAATTCTCGAGGAGGTTTCAATGTTAAAACGTTATTTATTAGCGCCAGGACCAACACCGGTTCCGCCAGAGGCATTGATGGCTATGGCAATGCCGATAATACACCACAGGGCTCCTGATTTTCTGCCTGTTCTAGATTCTGCAAAGAAAGGGCTCCAGTGGCTTTACCAGACAAAAAACGACGTATTGATAATATGTTCAACAGGCACAGGCGGGATGGTCGGTGCTGTAAATAATTTCTTCAGCCCCGGCGATAAAGCTCTCGTGATAAATGCCGGGAATTTTGGCGAGAGATGGACAAAGATATGCAAGGCATACAATCTGACTGTTGAAGAGATAAAGATTGACTGGGGATACACTGTAAAACCAGAGGACATCGAAAAAGCACTGAAAAAAGATCCGTCAATTAAAGGCGTCTTTGTTCAGGCATCCGAGACCTCAACAGGTGTCTATCATGACATCAAAGGCATTGCATCAATAGTCAAAAAGCACGAGAACACAATTCTCGTGGTTGATGCCATTTCAGCACTGGTAGCGCATGACCTCAAGATGGATGAATGGGGGATTGATGTTTTAATAGGCGGCTCGCAAAAAGGCCTTATGCTCCCGCCTGGTCTTGCATTCGTAGGCATAAGCGAAAAGGCATGGAAACTAGCAGAAAAATCCACGGCTCCTAATTTCTATTTCAATTTCAAGAAAGAGCGCGAGGCACTGTCAAAGAACCAGACGAATTTCACCTCACCTGTCACATTAATAATCGGACTTAATGAATGTTTGAAGATGCTCCAGACAGAGGGGCTTGAAAATGCATTTAAGCGTCACGAAAAACTGGCACATGCAACCAGAGAAGCTGTTAAGGCATTGGGGCTGGAGCTGTTCTCAAAAGAATCGCCAAGCAATGCAGTTACAGCAATAGATGCTCCAAAGGGTTTTGACGGGCAGGAGATATACAAAAACCTCAGAGTTAAATACGG
>CAZBSJ010000202.1:0-3515 GCA_964494165.1 uncultured Nitrospiraceae bacterium | reverse complement strand
AATATATCTGTGTTTCATACCTTTCCAGAGACAGATATAGTTAAATGTTATCAGCAGACAACCTGGCTTGAACAGGACAGTTTCAGCGAACCACGACTAATAGAAAGCAAAAGTTGTTTTCCTGAAAAGGCATTAAAAGGGCCAAGGACCAAGATTGGATTAGGACTTGCAACAAGGAACCAGATTATCGGGATGATATGCCTTGGACTTCAGGATATACATTATCTCTCTGCAAAGGATGTGTCCTTGCTTACCAATATAGCAAGAATCGCTGCGATAGCTATTGAAAATGCACAGCTGTATTTTCTGATGAATAAGAAGAGCAGGCGCGCTGAGAAAGTTTGCAGAGAGGCTCATCACAGGATAAAAAACAACCTTCAGTCTTTGGCAGGGCTTTGCTTTCTTGAACTGCATCAATGCAATGACTCAAGGGCTAAAGGTATCCTGGTCGATAATCTTATGAGGATTAAGAGCATAGCGGTGGTTCATCAGCTTTTATCGCAGTCTGATAACAGTTCTGTTGAGATTAAGACTCTCGCTGAAAAGATAATGGAGATAGCCATTCAGCTGTCAAATATAGATAACAAGATACTGAATTTTTCCATAACCGGAGACCCTGTTCGGATAAGCTCTAAGAAGGCTACGAATATAGCAATAATTCTTAACGAGCTGGTAACAAATAGTCTGAAACATGGATTTAAGGGAAAGCTGTTTGGAAGAATAAGAATAAAGTTGACCGAGACCCAGGACCGCCAGGCAATAGTAAGTTTTTCAGATAACGGCAATGGCTTTGCTCCGGGATTCCATATTAGCAAAGATGTTAACCTGGGCCTGAGAATAGTCTCTGATATTATTAAAGAAGATTTGGAAGGAAGCATCGAGACTTTTTCAGATAACGGCGCCCATGTCAGGGTCGTTTTTAAGATGTAGTCATTTTGTTCCCATTCTTTCTCCTATCCCTTTCCTTGACTTTTTCTTGACTGATAGTGTTTAATAAATATTTCGGAGGTGCAAAACCATGTACGCTATTATTGAAACAGGCGGAAAACAGTACAGAGTATCAGCAGGTGACAGCCTGAATGTGGAAAAGCTTTCAGCGGATTCCGGCTCTGTGGTAACTCTTGATAAGGTTCTTGCGATTGTTAAGGACGATAAGACAATAGCCGGCTCTCCTTATGTTAAGGGAGCAGAGGTTAAGGCTGATGTTGTCGGCTCTTTTAAAGCTGATAAGGTCATCGTCCATAAACAAAGGCCAAGAAGGGTCTACAGAAAGACGAATGGTCACAGACAGAAATATACAACTTTAAAGATTAAAGACATTGTCTTTGGAGGATAAAGATGGCTCATAAAAAAGGCGTAGGAAGCTCAAGAAACGGCCGCGACAGCCAGTCAAAGAGGCTTGGCGTTAAGATGTTTGGCGGTCAGGTAGTGCGCGCCGGCAATATCATAGTCAGGCAGAGGGGGACAAAGTTTCATCCCGGGTTCAATGTTGGGAAGGGATCTGACGACACCCTTTTTGCAAGAATTGACGGCAAGGTTGCTTTCGAAAGAAAAGACCGCACGACACTCAGAGTAAGCGTATACCCGTTAACAGAAACAGCAGGTGTCAGTGTCTAGTGTCAGTAAATAATAACTGACACTTTTCACTGTAACAGACACTTTTTTCATGCCGCTGTTACTACCATAACAAAGCCTAGAAACATCAGTATAGCCCCTGAAAGTCTTTCGGAAAATCCTTCTTCTTTAAATAGATAATAGCCGTAAATTATACCGATCAACAGGCTTAATCTCTTGACGGATATCATATATGCCACCTTGGTAAGGCTCATTGCAATCATGTGCGTTGCAATCATAAGGCCATAAAGAAGTCCCGGAATGACAATGTGTTTGTAATGCCTGTTATGCACGAATTCTTTAATATCATTTCTCCCTTTCCATAGGGCAATCGGCGTAAATACAAGTGTCAGCGTTGTGAAATATGTTGCTGCGAAAAAAAGGGCGGATGAGTGCTCGATCGCGACTTTCCCCAGAGAAGATGTGAAGCTGTAGAGAAGCGCAACGAAGATCATTAGAACAGAGCCTTTTTCTTTAAGTATTATCCTGAACGGTTTGAACAGACCTTTCTTCGCTTCTTTTATGTTCAATAAGTAGCTTCCTGATACAATGAGCAGGATGCCTATTCCTCCCCATAGTGAAACCTTTTCGCCGACTATGAAATAAGACACAAATATGAGAAACAGCGGCGTTAAGGACAGGAAAGGTAATGTGAGGCTCAGAGGAGATAATTTAAGGGCTTTTATATAAAGCACCACGGTTATTATCTCAATCGGCAAAGCTGTGAGAAATGCCCTGTAAAATCCCTCATCAATCAAAGGGGTAGGGATAAAAAACCATATTAGTACAAGAAAAGGAAGCGAAAAAAAAAGCCTGAACCAGGCAACCAGATATTCATTTTTGTCTTTTAGGGCTTTTTTTGTAAGCGCGTCGCTTGTTGCGAGGCTGAAGGCGCATATCAATGAAAGCACTACCCATAAATTAGGCATGAAGTATTCTACAAAAATAAGAATGATATTTGTGATAGAATAATCTCAATGAAAAGGATATTGCTTATTGCCGCTATATCTCTTTTATTAGTTTCCTGCTCTGAAGAGAAAAATCCCGTGGCCCAGGCCGGCGGCACTTTAATAAATACCTACAAAAGAGGCCAGCAGGCAGGAGAGACAGCCAATCTTGATGCTGTGAAAAAGACTGTCCAGGCCTATCAAGCTGCTAATGACAGATATCCTGAAACCCTCGATGAGATAAAAGGGATGATAAGGTCTGAAATAGATACCTCGAAGTATGATTATGACCCGCAGACAGGAGAGGTCAGACTTAAAGGCAGATAAGTTTAGCGCCTGTTTTATTAAAAGAGTTCTCTCAGGTTAAGAATAGTGATGCCTGCGCCTCCTCCAGAACCAGCCGGCCTTAAGGCAACAGCGCCTATTGCCCAGTCCTGAGCTGCAGTGAGCGTCCAGTTCATTGTTACAGCGCCTGGCGGGCTCACAGATGCTCTGGTTGAGCCTGCGCCGGTAGAACGGTTAGGTCCTCCGCCATTAGCCAGATTCCACCTCTCAGTCCTTCCGGCGCCGACTGTTGCAGTCTCATTCCATCGAAATGCCAGGGTATCAACAACCCATGCATTGTTTGTGACAGTCGTTATATTTACACTTGGGGCAGCGCTTGTGCTTGATGCAAAGACAGCGGCAGTGTCAAAAGGGGCTATTTGATTAACCCCTGTAAATGAAACTGCGCCTCCAACCACCCTTGCCGATGCAGAGAGAGTTACGACTATATTATTTGCTCCTGTTGGAGGCGCCAAAAGCCTCCACAGCTCTACCCGTATGCTGTTTACCCCGCTATTTCGAGTACCGATTAATGTCAGAGGCGTTCCCCCATAAGTAACGCCGGTTACGGTTTGGCCTATATCATTACGGATTGATACCCCCACAATCAGGATTCTATTAGACCCTGAG
>CAZBSJ010000201.1:0-3541 GCA_964494165.1 uncultured Nitrospiraceae bacterium | reverse complement strand
CAGATGCCGCCGTATCTGGATTATATCATGATAGCTGAGGATAATCTCTTTCATCCTGAGAGAAAAATTCCAGTAGAGAAAAAAGATGAAAAGGCTTTGCCTAAACCAGAGCTGGTTCTGTACGGCACTTTGATAACAGATAGCATAAGCTATGCCTATGTAGAAGACAAAAAGTCGATACGAACTACTCCCGGGAGGGGAAAGAGACAAGTTGTTCTCAGGAATGGCGATTCTATTAGCGGATTTATTCTTAAGGAAATACATCCTGACAGGATAGTTTTAACCAAAGGCGAGGAATCAATGACAGTTAATCTTATGGATAAATCTAAAGCCAGAGAAGGAGTTCCAGCGCCTTCTTCAATGCAAACACCGACCCCAAAACAGCCTCCATTTACTCAGCAGCCAAGACCTTTCAGGCCTCCTCAAACACCCCCATTTCCAGCTCAACCTATGCAAGAACCTACTGTTGAGGAGTAGAAGGCTGAGTCAGTCGTTATTCCCTAAAGAGCTTGAAGGTAGGCAGGCTATTGTCATTCTGAGGCATTAGCCGAAGAATCCCGCTTGTCAAAACAAACTACCGGACAGCCTGCTTGTTATGAGCAGGTTCATTCTTTGATCTGTTGCTGTTCTTTTTGACCTTTATCTTTTATGAATTCATTTATTTTTTTCTCTTTGGTTGCATCCTTGAACCTATCCACATAGTCTGTCGTTACATCTTTTGCTTCTTGTTGATTTCTTACAACATGAGGCGTAAGTAATATAACCAGCTCAGTCTTTTTGTTTGTAACAGTTGTGCTGCCGAATAGATAACCAAGGATAGGTATCTTGCTCAGAAAGGGTATTCCTTCCCTTGATTTTGTTGCATCTTCTCTCATCAGTCCGCCAATAATAATTGTCTGGCCATTTTGTGCAACGAGATTTGTAGTTGCCTCTGTTTTATCTATGGCAACTTCTCCTCCGATATCTTTGGCGGCAACACTGGATATTTCCTGACTGATCTCAAGATTGACCAATCCGCTGTCATTCACCTGAGGTTTTACCTTAAGTATTATGCCGATATCTTTATATTGAACAGTACGCACGATATCTAAAGTGTCCCCGGCTGCCGGTTTTGTTTCAGAGGTAACTATTGGAATCTGCTGTCCTACCTGTATGCGAGCCTCCTGGTTATCAGATACAAGTATATGCGGAGCTGCCATAACTTTACCTCTGCCTTCAGAGGCTAATGCCTCAAGACGGGCTCTTACATTCCCAGCTGCATCAGTGCCTATAAAGGTAAAACCTGTACCCTCTATAATACTTGTAGCGGGGTTTAATTGACTTATATTACCGCTAAGGCTAAAATCTCTGTCAAATGGTTTTGTGCTGAAATTTATATCGCTTTTTAATGACCAGGCGATTCCAAAACTCATATCATCTGTTAGACTAACACTGACTATAAGCCCTTCTATCAATACCTGCCTCGGCATGATATCAATCTTTTTAATTGTCTCGGATATAATTGCATAATCCTCCGGTGTTGCGAGTATTATTATGGAGTTTCTTGTCTCGTCCGGAAAAATCTTTGTCATCTCTGATACCAGCGCTTCGCCGCCTGCAATGCCTGTTGAAATTTGAGACTGCGGCGAAGGAGCCGGAGTTGGCTGTGGTTGTTGAGCTGGCTGGGTTCTTGCCGGTGTTGGTGCAGGTGTTTTGACTGTTGGTTTTTCGCCGAGGAATATCTGCTTTAGCATGTCGGCAATATCTTTTGCTTTACTATTTTGTACAGGATAAACAAAGACTTTTAACCTGATTTTACCTATCTGCTCGCTGTCAAATCTTTCTACAAGCTGTAAAAGACGTTTTATATTTGTATCTGTGTCAACAATCACTATATGATTGCTTTTCGGGACGTCAACGATAACAGCAGTTGTTGACAGAAAAGGCGTAAGTATTTTAACCATCTCTGATGACTGCATATACTGGATAGGAACTACCTGAAGCAAAGCTTTGCCTGTTATCTGAATCTTTTCTGATTCTCTGCCAAGTCCAACCGGAGCAGGCTCCCTTGATACATCTCCTATTGTAACAATCCTGTATAATCCGCTTTCTTCTACTATGCCGATTCCATTGAGCCTTAATATAACTTCCATTAGAGGAAGTACGTCTTCTTTTGCAACAGGCGTTACAGTTCTGAAAGTAACTCTTCCTTTAACTTTTGGATCTACTATGTAGTTTGCCTTTAGTATTTCGCCAAATACTGTCTGGATTACTTCAAATATGTCGGCGTCGTCAAAATTAAAGCGTATATCTGCTTTTTTGACAGGAGGAGGTGTAAACTGTGTTTTCTGAAGGGCTGGTGTTTGGTTTTTTTGTTGAAGAGCTTTCTGTGGATCTGTCCTGAGTATCTGAGGCTCTAAGCCTAATTCCTGCATAAGGATGCGGCGAATTTCTTCCTCTTCGTCTTCTTCATTTTCTGCGTCCTCATCTTCTTCGATTTCTTCAATCTCAACCTCATTTTCTTCCAGCTCATCATCTGTCAGAGATTGCGTGCCTTGAGGTGCTTGTTTTTTTTGAGCTGGGGTAAAAGATGGTCTTGTAGGAGGAAGCGGTGGCAACGGAGGCGAATTTTGAGCCAATTGTTTTGATTGTGATATTTTATTAGAATCAAGTTTTTCTTTTTCAGTATTGGCAGCTAAACTAAAATGGAAAGAAAACACAAATAATATTAAAATGCCGATCAGTTTCTTGCGCAAGAAGATACCTTCCTAATATTTTTTTGATGCAGAAAATCCTTCAGAAAAAATAATACCAGATTGCTGTTTTAAATAGCAATCCTTTAATAACATTGACTTTTTGAGCTTTTTTTGATATTCTTAAAATCAAAATGGTTTTAATAAAACCAAATCACCCAAGGTTTGAGAACTGACAGAATGGAAATCGTCTCTCCAAAAGAAGAAGCTAAGACCATGGGAAATTTTCCTGAAACAGAAATCGCATCTAGTTCTCAGATCTCCATTAACAAAAACAGTAAAAAGATTCTTATCGTTGATGATGAATCAGTCGTCAGACAGGCATTAAAAAAATTCTGTGAACAAGAAGGTTATGATGTAACGACTGCGAGTTCTGGGGTAAAGGCTCTCAAATCTTTAGAAGAGATGAATCCGGAAATAATCCTGCTGGATATCAATCTCCCTGACGCAAACGGCTTAGAACTGCTAAGGACTATAAAAGAGGTAAAGCCTGAAAAAGCCGTTATAATGATTACCGGGCATTCAGATGTGCGCGGCGCTATAGAAGCAATGAAGCTGGGCGCTTTGGATTATCTTGAAAAGCCTCTCGACCTCGAGAAGTTAAAAAATGTCCTCTACAAAACCAACACTGATGGTTTTACACCAGAGATAATTATTGAAGATGTTCCTCCCGATTTTATTTTTATAAGCGAAAAGATGAAAGAAGTCGTCAGAATAATGGAAAGATTGGCGACAAAATCCGATGTTACAGTGCTTGTACTTGGAGAGAGCGGAACCGGGAAGAGTTTTATATGCAAAAAAATGCATGA
>CAZBSJ010000200.1:0-3556 GCA_964494165.1 uncultured Nitrospiraceae bacterium | reverse complement strand
TTACATCAATATAGTAGCCTGCTTCCTGTGCCATAAGTCCTATCATATGGTGGGTTATAGAAACAGTCTCGGCAAGAGCTGACAGGAGGCGGTCTGACATCTGGACTTCCTTGAGATACGTCAGGCCCATAATGTGCATGGTCTCACCCCTGACAGACTCTGTGGTGTCAGCCAATCCCTGGGCCTTAAAATCGTCCAGCTTTTGCTGCCGCGTCTGAAGGAGCGTATCCGAGATCCCGCCAAAGTTGTATCCAACTGCATATGACCTGCCGCTTTCAACCGAGTATGTTGACGTTTGATCTGCATAAGTGCCACCGTTAGCTGCATAAGGATGGTTTATAGTAAGTGTGAAATTATTTTTGGAACCTAAAGTGGTCGCATTGCCGGAGGCGGTGAGGATACCGTCCAAACGGAGTTCAGGGCGATTACCGCTTGCTGAATTATAGGTGAGCGTCAGCCTCTTCCCGCTCAGATCGTGAGTGTTAAAGGAATAGTCAATGCCTGCGTGCTGAATGCGCAATGTCGCAGTATAGGCAGATGGGATTTCATTCCATGGGGGTTGTTGACTGACTATTGTAAAAGGCAATGTGGTTGTATATTGCTCTAAATTTGTTTGAACAATGCTGCGGCCTCCGATGATTCCATCAACATGAGAATTCGGATACTGATTACGGATAACATTAACAAGGTTAGTCGCATAAGAAACAAGGGCACCCCTGATATTGGTTTCATTAACTTTCTGGGCATAATCGCTTGTTATCGTCGCTCCTGAAGAAGCAGCAGACAGAAGGCTGGCTCTGTTATAGCCCAAGGCGGCTCCGATATCAATCTTGCCTTTATAGTTGTATGACTTAAAAGCAGGATCAAAAAGATAGTTTGTGCCGTTAATATTCGCCTTTACCCAGACACGACTTACAGTCGCTGTTCCATCAATATAAAGATTGCTGACCGGAATCCCACCTGAGGGCAAAACATTTCCGATGGTCTCCCACATCTGATCCACCCCGAGCCAGTTTGCAAGCTGACTTCCCGGTATAGTCATCGTTCCATACACATACTGCACAGTGCCAATGCCTGGATTATGAGCGCTGCTTGCTCTAAGCAGGGCTATCATTAAGGATGCCTGATCAAAGTCATTTCCGGAGCCGTCAAGATATGTAAGCGTTGCTCCCTTTAAAGAGCCAAAATAGGGAACATAATCAATGTGATTATGGACATAGTCGTATATTAGCTTTGGATCGTACTTCAGGCCGCGTGCAAGCTCAGTAATCTCCGGGGTTTGATCTGTAGCGGCCAACGCAGTAAAAAGAGAGGTACCTGTTTGAGAATTGAAGTATGCCTCAGCCTCTTCATGACTGACGGGATCGGCCTTTCCCCTAAACCACCCCGGCCCGGCTATAGTATCTTTTTTCAATTCATCATCTTTCTTATCTTTATCTTTATCTTTTTTGCCATCAGGTCCTTTTTCATAAGCTTTGGGGTCATTCTGAGCTTGTCCTGTATCATTATTGCTTTGGGACATAACAATAGTTATTGGGTTTATTATTTCCCGACCTGTAGATGGCGAGGAAAAGACCAGTTCAGTGGTTACACTTTTGGGTATCCATAATCCGGAAAATATTCCGTCTCCGGCAGCAAGATCAGGCGAAACACCATTATCAGCAAGCTCTACCGTGTCTTCGTCCGGTGTCTTTACTACTACCGGACCAACAGGCTCATCGCAATTAATGCTTAGAACAGACAGGACTGCAGGTGCTCCGACTTCAAAAGTATCCGGAGATTTTAAAACTGAAAACACAGGGCTATCAAGACAGGCCAAAGAATAATAGGCATTAAGACGTCTGCCTGTTATAGTTTTTCCTTCCATTGATTCTATGCTGTCCCCGCCTGAGAGAATCAGGTTTTTTATCTGTATCCAGTTTTTTTCAGGATCCTGTGATTTAATAAGCGCTGCAAGACCGGTCACATGAGAGGCAGCCATTGACGTGCCTGACCACCAGACATACCTGTTTTGAGTAAATGTGCTCAATATGTTTACACCCGGAGCGCCAAGATGAACAGTATGCCTGCCATAATTTGAAAAAGAAGCGATGTCATCCTTATTATCAGTGGCAGCAACAGCAATGACATTCGGAAGGTCGTAGGTTGCAGGAATAATTGCATTTTTATCATTATCCAAATTTCCATTTCCTGCAGCAGCAACAAAAAGAACTTCTCTCAGTTCATTGATAGCATCATAAAGGGCCTGGGAGTAGCAATTGCTGCCACTACAACCCCAAGTGCTGTTTACAGCAACAACATCTGCCTCTCGTTCTCTCATTGCCCTGACGTATTCGATACATTCCAAAATTCCGGCAAGATAACCATAACCATCCGCATTAAGGGATTTGCAAGCCATGAGCTTAACATTCCAGTTAACCCCTGCGATACCAATACTGTTATTGCCGATAGCGCCGATGATTCCTGAAACATGGGTACCATGACCATTGTCATCCATCGGGTCGGAATCGTTATTAAAGGTGTCTATCCCATAAATATCATCTATATATCCATTATCATCATCGTCAACCCCTGGCAAACCATAATATTCTGATTCATTTATCCACATATTTGCAGCCAGTTCTTCATGTGTATAATCAACACCTGTATCAATGATAGCAACTACAACATTGCTCTCCCCTGTAGTAAAGTCCCATGCCCTTAGAGCACTGATATCCGCATACGGAAGTCCGCCTGTCTGGCCGATATTTTGAAGACCCCATAATTCATAAAACTTCGGATCATCCGGAAATCTTTGGTGTTCCATAATATAGTTTGGTTCAGCGTATTCTACCTCGGGTGAGGCCTTGTATTTTTCAACCGCCTGTAGCACATCCAATCCTTCTTTCAGTTTTATATGGTGAATCCGCTGTAAAGGAAGTTCTTTAATTTTCCTGGATTCAAGCCTTTCGTGAATCTTCTTTTTTGCATCTTCAGAAGCAAGGAGTTTAAACTTAACGATAATCTCCCCTTCTTTATATTTTGGAGGCGCTGTATCTGCATAACCATAACTTAAAACGAAAATACTTATTATGAATAATAATAATGATAGAAATATCTTCCCCTTCATATATCCCCCTGTAAGATGTGTTTTGCCTTTCTCGGAAAGGCGATAAGAAACCCCTTCAATCTAATACAGTGATTACAATAGCAGAATATATTTTGGAATGCTATCCCCCAAACGGAGGGTATCGCAAATTTTTTTGCCAAAAATACCCCCCAAATGGGGGATAAAACTTAAGAATTGTATTCAAGACCGTTGCAATAGCCGTTTTTTGTCACTGCAAACCCATCAGGATAGCCTTAACTCAACCCGACAATGGTCCGAAATAATGCTTAAATATCTTAGCATTGATGCAATGTAAGAAGATGGATTTAGAAAATAGATTACAAAATAAATTTTTGCTCTAGAAAAATCTTTTAAACAATTGTTGATATATACCTAAACAGCTACCACATCGAGACAGTGTAAAATGAATTCTGTAAATATTAAACAGGGTATAATTCTCAAAGGTTT
>CAZBSJ010000199.1:0-3563 GCA_964494165.1 uncultured Nitrospiraceae bacterium | reverse complement strand
TTGAGGAATTTAATTACAAACTGAGATAAGGGACAAAGTTTTCGGTCACGACATCTTGATATTGCTGGATTTCCCCGTTTTTAGTGAACGATGTCGTGACCATTATTTTTGTGAACGATGTCCTGAACTTTATCAGGTAGTGAATTAAGCGGCAGCTTTGTACTCCCAGAAATCTTCCCACCTGTTACTCAGGATACATGTTCTCAGAGCTATTATGCTGTTGGCTCCCTTAACGGTCCAGTGCATTCCTGACTGCTTGAGTCTTTGTCCTATCACAGAACGGCAACCCGCTTCCAGAACCCCGGAGCCGATAAACAATCCTTGTTCCCTGAACCTGTTATATCTCATACGCTCTATGTTCTTTTCAAAATACCCGATCTCCCTTTCTTTTATTGCTTTTCCATCTTCGGTTGTCGGCTCAAGCCCTTTGATGGCTTCTATGACCTCTTCCACCCTCCCTCCATCCAGTTCTTTCTTCCTCTCTCCAGTCCACCTCTTTAAAGCCTCCCTGTCGTTGCCCATAACTGCCCGTCCTGCATTCCAGTAGTGCTCCCTTGCATGGTAAATGTCTACGATCTGAGTGCTTTCGTGAAACTGTTCGTCCGCTATATTCCATATCCACGGAGCCCCGTCGCCTATAACGCAAACCTTATCCGCACTATTCATCCCACGACGCTGGGCCTCTTTGTATATCCTGTGCGAAAACTCCTGGGCTGTTTCTATTTCTCCCACATAGCTTGTAGATGCTTCGTCTCTTACCGGATGCCCATTTTCATCAACCGTTGTCTGGGTAAATACGCATCCCAGCTTTGCCTCCCTGGTTCTGGCTCGACCGTCCTCCCCTTTCCCCTGCCGGTTTTCTGTTTCTTTGCCCACCACAGGGACCCCTGTGCCGTCAAGGCATACATACAGCTTTGGAATTGATTTTTCCGGTACGTCATAAGAAACGGCTTCCTTCCCCTCGCAAGCTTTCCATAAAAATTCTTCAGCCTCTTCTCCAAGCTTATGAGATACCCGCTCTATCTCCTTCGCGTTAACCTCAATGCCGGCCAACTCCTTCAGGTCTTCTTCTCCAAGGCCAAAAGGCCTCATGGCCCCCACCCGGCCAATCATCCTCCTGGCTCCGGGACTTAAAGAGGAACCATCTATGAGAAGCTCTTTGTCTTTTGGAAAGATGCCGACCCTGCACTCATTGTCGTAATAATAGGCACGCCTGATTTTTACTTCGCCTAATACCGTGAGAATCTTTTTCTCACGGTATCCGACAAATTCATAATCATGACCTTTTTCGCAAGGAATACACCGTCCGTGATACCCGCTGTCTTCATTCAACAACTGCTCAATAAGACCCCTGCCGATGTCATGTACGGATGAACGGATATGCATCTCCACAGACTCCAGGTCGATCCGTCCGGTTTTCTTCTGTCTCGACCAGAAGGCAATGAGTCTGTCTACTTCTTTTTGTACTTCTCCATGAACAGCCGATGCAATTTTTTTTTGAGTTCCGCAAGCTCGTTTTCATCTTTTATTTCAGGGACGGGACGAAGATCACTGATTTGCTCGTTCAGAGACACCAGCTCATCGTAAAGCCCTGAAAATTTCTTGTAGTTGGCAATCTCTTCCATGTATTTGGAGAGTTCAGGCCCTATTTTCAGACTCTTGGCATAGCTTTTCCCCTTGATTGTAGTATTCCACAAATATTGAGGGCCATGACCGGGATGACCTTCCTTAGCGCAAACACAATTGTTTTTTCCGCATTTCCGGTAATTGACGGAAATCATGCCTCTTCTCAAGTCTCCAACCTCTTCGAACTTCCGAAACAGAGCCTTCCTTTTCTCTTCCAATTGCTCAATCCTTTTACCCATAAACACCTCCTGTAATCTGATTGCTCAATAAGCAATCAGATTATGCGGCAAAAAAAAGAGATTGTCAATCGAGCCTCTTGCAAAACTCTTTAAGCAGGCCCAATAGGCCTGTTTTATACCCCTGATAAGGGTTGTTTTTATCTTTTCCTCGTAGAAGTTCTGTCAACTACCGTTTTTACCCGCTTTTTAGACGCATCTTTCCTGTCTCATCCTTCTCTTTTAGCTTTGTTGCAGGTCAGTTCAATGACAGCTTTATCAACTGATCGGCAAAGAGGGCGATGATTCCAGCCATCAGGTGTTCTTTTACCTTTTGTGCTCCTCTTACCATTACGTTTCTGCCTCCGAAATCTTCTTTGAGTCTGCTGTTGAACCGCTCTGATTCTGTTCGCTCATTGTATCGGAGAGCTTCATGGGGCGCCATCGGTATCACTTCCACACCTCGACTGTTTTTGTCTATTAGCGGCACATGACCATGCGTTCTGCTCGCCTCGTATATCTGTGAAGCATCGTAGGCTGCGTCCATCAGATCATAGAGATAGTCTACCCTGGAGCTTGTCATCTTTATCATCGGGATAGCTACCTGGCTGTCATGGACAGAGGCTGATGTCAATACCACGCTCACCGGCAGACCACAATCACTTACATCTACGTGAAGTTTATATCCAGCCCAGCTCTCTTTGTATCCCTTGGAGTTCTTCTTCGTTCCAACATCACATACCGCGGGCAGTTCTTTTATCGCTTCTTCCGCTGTCTGTTTTACCTGACGGTCTATCCGCTTTTCTTCTTTGGCTTCCTTTACCTCTCCCTTTTTGGGCCGTCCTTTTTTCTTCAATACCTTTGCCTTTTTCTCCTTCTTTACAGGCTTCTCTCGGCCTTCTATAGCTGTGGAGTCCCGTGAGATGTGTCCAACAAGCTCTAATCTCAGATGAGTTTCGACAAGGGCTTTGTGTACTTTCTCGCCGAGCCCGCTCTCCGAAAACTCCGCAAATGCCCTCGAAAAGGTGGATTCGGAGGGGATTGTACCCAAACCTCCAAATCCGCATATCCTCCTGAGATTGCCAGAGCGTTTAAGCTCGCCTATCAATACCCTCGTATGAGGATGCTTATATACTTGTTTTGCTACAAAAGCTCTGGCGATTGCCTCCCTCTCTTTACGCTTGCGCCCAAGCCACTGATCGTCTGCTTTTCTGGGAACGTATCGCTCTATTTTGCTTATATCAAGTATCTTTATAAGTCGTCTTTCCTGCTCCGTCAGCTTAGTGGCAAAGCATTCTTCAAAGGATGGAAATAAACTGCCTTGCAGTGTACCCATCAACCATGATACTGTTTCCCTGAGCTTCATCGGAACCTCCTTGTTACAAACCTTACAGACAAAGGCATTATAACAGAAAAGGGCCTGTGAAGCTCATGTTTTCAACGCTTTAACACATATTCAACTTCCCATATATGGTTTTGCAAGAGGCTCATTGGTCAGAAACATTCCACGGACACTCATTTCTGAGGACCCACGTTCCCCCCTGTATGTTCTTCGATTCGGGACAACCGTCCCCTATTGGCGTTGCCGTAAGCTTTATCCTGCCAGGGACTCCATCAACCAAGTGCCGACAAGGGTTACTTGTTGCAGCTACCCTTACAGATGTTGTTGTAATGTTGTGAAGAAAGGCATCCCCATGTACCGACCATATTACTGGAACGGAA
>CAZBSJ010000198.1:1256-3565 GCA_964494165.1 uncultured Nitrospiraceae bacterium | reverse complement strand
GCGCCAATGCCTGAAAAAGCACCAGCTCCGGCTCCAACTCCAGCGCCAGCTCCTGAGAAGAAAAAAGAGACCACAGCGCCTAAACAGGGTACTACAACTCCGGCACCAGCACCTGCTAAAAAACCAGCCGGCGGGTATTAATCAGTTGCGTATACTTTTAGCTAAAAGGGCCCTTTTGGAAGGGCCCTTTTAGGTTTATACTGCAAAGATTTTTTTAAAGAATTTATTTTTTCTCTTCCTTGCTCTCGTTCCCTTCGCCAATACTCATCAGTTCGACATCAAAGATGAGCACTGCGTTGGGGCCAATTACTCCGCCGGCTCCTGCCTCTCCATATGCCAGATTAGAGGGGATGAAGACCTGCCATTTTGAGCCCTCTTTCATCAGCTGTAATGCCTCAACCCAGCCCGGGATAACGCCATTTACAGGGAAGGTTGCTGGCTCGCCTCGTTTGTATGAGCTGTCAAACTCTTTCCCGTCAACCAAAGTGCCTTTATAGTTTACTGTAACCATATCAGTTGCCTTGGGAATCTTCCCGGTTCCCTCAGTGATTACCTTGTATTGAAGCCCGCTTGGCAATGTTTTTACGCCCTCTTTTTTTGCATTTTCAGCGAGGAAAGTCTCGCCTTCTTTCTTGTTCTTCTCAGCCATTGCCTTTAGTTCTTCCTGCTGTTTTGCCCTTAAAGCCATTTGTTTTGCTACAAGCTCAGTACGCAGTTCATTAAAGGCCTCCTGTATCTCCTGTTCGCTGAGCAGAGGTTTTGCTCCTGAGGCTGCATCTTTTATCCCCCTGGCGACAAAATCTGCGTTTACATCAAGCTCCTGCTTTTTAAAACTGTTACCCAGGTCCAGACCGATGACATAACTCATCTTGTCCTTTTTTGTTTTTAGCTGAGGCTTTTTATCTGCAGCGCTGACCTGAACTGCAATTAACACTGCACAAATAACTGCCAGAAAACGTACCATCACAATCTCTCCTTTCTTTTTGCCGGATTTTTTTATTCAGATTTATCCTGCTCCCAGTTTATGCCCTGGGTTATTGTAAGATAAAGCCGATTAGCTGCGTCCTTATCAAGGGCAGCAAGACGATTATATATGTCACTTGCCAGGTCTTTTTTACCGATACTCGCATAAACAAACCCTAACCCTTCAAGTGCATTTACATTCTGGGGATCAAGTTCGAGCGCTTTTTTAAATGCGCTTATGGATTCTTTTGCCCTGTCCATATAGAGGTATATAAGGCTTACCCCGGCCCCTGCGTGATAATCAGGCACGTCAGGCGACATATCAGATGCCTTGCGATACTGTTCTAAGGCATTTTCTGGGTTTTTCATGTTCAACAATGCTGCCCCATACCATGCGTATAAATCAGGATTGTCCGGCCATTGCTCAATGCCCTTGCGCAGCAACTCAGCGGCTTTTCCATAATCACCATTATAATACTGTGCAGAAACATCTTTTAATAAGAGCTCGGTTTTTTGTCTTTTTTCTTCAGCCTTATTTTTTGCAGTATTGATTATAGTATATTCAGTTTCTTTAGTGGGCGAAGCATCAGGCGATTCCGAGGTCTGTTCGTATTTGCTGATTATCTGTTTCTCTCCCTTATTTATTTTCAGTACGACTGCGTAGGGGATTGCATCTCTTAATCTTATCAAGAATGAATTTGCCAGACGGTGCGTGTCAAACCTTCCTATCCTTAGGCTGAAATATTTCCCTGATTTTTCGATCCGGAGGCTTTCTCTGTCAGACTTATCCAGTTTGCCTGCCAATTCATCAAGTTCTTTCCTTGCATCCTCGATTTTAAGAAAATTTTTCAGCTGCAAAGTGTAATATTTCTCGGGTATTGCAGAAAGGTTTGAGTCCTTTTCTTTTTTCGATGCTGAAGGTTTATTGTCAATGGCTGCTGAAGGACCATCGTGCATTTTTACAATGTTAATGTCTTCAAGGCTTTTTTCTTTGAGTATGAAGGCATCCGGAACTATCTGTTTTATTTTTTCAAGCAGGATGTCAGCCTCGGAATAACTCTCGAATTTTCCGACTTTTACAAAAAGATATTTGATCCCCTGTTCTATTCTGAGATGGTCTCTCTCATCTTCATTAAGAATGACTGAGAGAGAACTGAAATGTCTTTTAGCGAATCCTATTGATGCCGGTGTATATGCTCCTGTCTGTATCGAATAAAAATAAGCATAGACCTGATGTGCTTGAACCAGGACTAACACCGGCAGAATCAGGAAAAAGATTCTCTTAATGAATTTTTTCCCGGGGATAAAAAGGTAATGATGCATCAAATTTTGCCTCTAACCTATCA
>CAZBSJ010000198.1:0-1156 GCA_964494165.1 uncultured Nitrospiraceae bacterium | reverse complement strand
GTAGAACTAACAGACCAGCATATAATAAATGCCGTTGAGTATCTTCTGCATTATGCCTTTGATCAAAGAGCAAGCGATATACATATTGAACCGAAAAGAGAAAAATCTTTTATAAGATTAAGGATAGACGGGATACTGCACTACATTCATACAATTCCAAAGTCTATTCATGCCCCTATTATATCGAGGATAAAGATGCTTTCCAGGATGAATATTACCGAGAAAAGGAGGCCTCAGGACGGCAGAATAAAGACAAATTACAAGGATAAAGATATAGAGATCAGGGTATCAACAACCCCTGTAGTTTTCGGGGAAAAGGTAGTAATAAGAATATTTGACCCTGAAATACTCCTTCGCGACCTTGACCAGATTGGCTTGTACCCGAGAGAATATCAGATGTACAGCTCTTTTATAAGGAGGCCCAACGGCATAATTCTTGTCACAGGCCCCACGGGAAGCGGAAAGACTACTACACTCTATTCCTCTTTAAAGGCATTAGCATCACCTGATGTAAATATCGTTACTATAGAGGAACCGGTTGAGATGGTGCTGGAGGAGTTCAACCAGATTGCTGTTCAGCCCTCGATTGATGTTACATTCTCGAATATTCTCAGAACCGTGCTTCGCCAGGACCCTGACATCATCATGGTTGGTGAGATACGCGACAAAGAGACAGCAGAAAACGCTGTGCAGGCAGCGCTTACAGGACATCTTGTGCTTTCAACTCTGCACACAAATGATGCCCCTTCTTCTGTTACAAGACTCCTTGATCTTGGTATGCAGTCTTTTCTCTTGTCGTCAACAATTATAGGGATAGTTGCACAAAGGCTTGTCAGGAGGATATGTCCGAACTGCAAAAGAGAGCGGAAACTTACAGAAGACGAAATGGAATATCTGAAGCTTGGCAAGAAATCCTGCAAGGTACATTATGGCGAAGGATGTACTGAGTGCCGTGGAACCGGATATAAAGGCAGGACTGGCATTTTTGAGGTCATGGAATTCAGCGATAAGGTGAAGTCTATCCTGTCGGATAAAATAGAGCTGCGCACATTATATGATATTGCAAGGTCAGAAGGCATGGAGAACCTGAGAGATGTTGCGATAAAAAAGATGCTTGAAGGAATTACGACATACGAAGAAATAATCTCTGTTACCT
>CAZBSJ010000197.1:0-3610 GCA_964494165.1 uncultured Nitrospiraceae bacterium | reverse complement strand
ACTCAAGATTTACTGCCACAAATGACTCATACTGCTCCTTATGACATTTGCCGCAGACGGCATGTTCAACTGCTGTGCCCGGCATAGATGACGGGTCTTTGAGGTGTTTATCCAGTTCTTTGTGACAGCTGGAACAACTTACCTTCGAATGTTTTCCTTTGGCATGGAATTCTTTTATCTGGTCATGACAGCCATAGCATTGTTCTGCCTTGACTGATTTTTCTGCAGCGGTGGTCTTCTGGGCGCTTGCATTTGTGAGGTAGATTCCAGAGATCAGAGAAACTGCTATTATTACAGCTATAAATACAAACCATTTTTTATACATCAGAACCTCCTTTTTGATTTTTTAATAATCATTTTACGGTTAAATTTTTTTTTGTTTTCACCCCCTTTAAATAATGAATTTGCGGTTTTATGCTTAAAAATAAGACTGCCAGATCCCCCATTGTGATTTATTGTAAAATTTTATCAAATCTAAATTATTAGTCAAGCCATCATCAGTCAGGCAATTATTGTTTGATTTTAAAAGAAATTTTTGTAAATGTGCTGTTAATGTCTGTAAAGATTCTGTAAAATTTGACAGGTTTTGTTAATGTTTAAACTTATATCCAGAACCTGGTATGGTAAGGAGATATTCCGGCGCTGAGGGGTTTTTCTCGATTTTCTGTCTGAGGTGCATTATATGAACATCTATTGTTCTGCTCCATGCATAGAGTTTTGCGTTACCCCAAAGCTTTTTTCTGATAAAGTCTCTGTTGATAATCTCGCCACTGTTAGTAACAAGCAACTTCAGGAGATCAAATTCTCTTTTGGTAAGCTCCACATTCTTACCTCTGATCTTTAATGTTCTTGCATTAATATCAATTTCTATATCATCTATCACGATTCTATTTTCAGATGGCTTGATCCTTCTCAAGCATGCTTTAATCCGCGCTATGAGTTCAAGCGTCTCGAATGGTTTTACTATATAGTCGTCTGCCCCGCTTTCAAGGCCGAGAACCTTATCCGAGACCCTGTCTTTTGCAGTGAGCATGATTATAGGCATTTTGGGACAACGTTCTTTTAGAATCTTGCAGATATCTATTCCATTCCCGTCAGGAAGCATAAGATCGAGGATTACAAGATCCGGGATCTTATGCTCTAATATCTTCTGAGCTTTTGCCCAGTCTTCAGCTGTTATCGCAGAAAATTCATAAATCTCAAGGTTTGCCTTAAGAACCTTGAGTATATCTAAATCATCGTCTATTACAAGCAACTGTGTTTTACTCTGCACAGATATCTCCTATCTTTTTGGGAATCATAAAATAAAAACGGCTTCCTTTGTTTGGTTCACTTCTTACTCCTATTATTCCATTATGCGCTTTAACGATCTCTTTACAAATAGCAAGACCAAGTCCGGCGCCATTTTTGATCCCTTTTGAGTAGAACTGTTTGAATACCAACTCTTTTTCTTCTTCATTAATCCCTATCCCGTTGTCTGTTACGCTGACATAGGCACAGCAATTGTTATTTTTTAGAGAGATAAGAATAGAAGATGATACAGGACTGAAGTTCAACGCATTTGATATTAGATTTGTTAATACCTGTTTCATCCTATCTTCATCAGCTGAGACATTGATATCTTCTGCATCAAAATGTAATATTACATTTTTCTTCAATGCCTCTGTTTTGAAGCCTGTGACAACCTCGCTGAATACTTCTTTGAGGTTTATGTCTTTATAGCGCACCTCGAATTCTCCGAGGTTAATTCTCTCATAGTCAAGCATATTGTTTACGAGCCTTGCGAGCCTTTCTGCATTCTTTTTTATGACATCAAGAAATGTTGAGAGGTCTTCTTTTTCTGTGTCATTCATCGCAAGCTTTATTGATAAATAATCCATGGCGCCCTTGATTGCTGTAAGTGGTGTCCGGAGTTCGTGAGATATTTTTGCAATAAGATCCGACTTTGTTCTGCTGAGTCTATGAAGTTCTTCATTTTTTTCAACAAGTTCTTTAGTCGCAGCATTTATTTTTTCATGAAGGTCACTGTGAAGTTTATTAATGGCTCTTGCCATGTCACGGAATGAATTCCATAAATCTCCGATTTCATCATTTGTGTTCGGTATAGGCATATCAACAGTGCCGGTTTTTGAGAAATCCGACATAGATCGTCTTATTTTATGTATAGGGCTTATGACGATTTTTTTTGTTATTAAGAATAATACGCCCATAAGGATAACAAGCATGCCTGTGCCACCAAAGATTATATATTTTCTTTCCGCCCTAATCGTGTTAAAGGCATAATCCATGGGGACTGATACGCTTATTGCTCCCCTAATATCACCCACTTTATAACCCTGCTTAAAATGGCACTGAAGACATGACTTTTCCACATGAAGCGGTGCGATATACCTGAAATAGTAACGCTTATATATATATTCAATTTTTGATAACTCCTTAACCCCTTCTGATTCAAATTTATTAAGCGCCTCCTTTTCAAATTCATCTGGTTTGTTTTCTGGATTTAGGAGCTTTAAGCTTGTTATGCTAAAGAAAAAAAGCCCTTCTTTTTGCGCATAAGATGAAAGCTGTTTTGTCACAAGCGCCGGGTTTTGCTTAACATATTGCTTTCCAGTGTCATCCGCAATGACCGGTTTTTCGAGATAAGGATTTGGTTTAACCCACGGGAGCTTCTCAACAAAGACCCCTCCATGATCGGCAACCCATCTCCTTGTAATTACAATCTGTTGAAATAGCGCCTTTGCCTGTGTTTCCATCTGCATTATTAACAGCTTCTCATTTTTTTCAGAGATGACATGAAGCATTATTCCCATCATGAATGTAAGAATTATCGTTATGGAGATTATATACTTGAAGCTTAGTGTGACTCTCATGGCTTTTAAAAATATTTTAGCATATTGAATAAAAAGTCATTCTGGAAATAGAAGGCATTAAACGGCAGAGATAGTTTGTCTTTCTTTATAAAAACGATCAAAAAACCCCGAGTTTCAAACTCGGGTGATGAATGGCCGCCCGTAGCGATGTCAGCGATAGCCGGCTGAGCGGAGGCAATATGCCGTTCGTCGTGTCAGAGAACCGCGGGCTTTAGCCAGATGTTATTTATTCGAAGCATGTATGCGCATCGGCAGGCATCGTACGCAAACAAGTTTCTCCTTGCCTTCATGCACGCATTTAAGGTAAACACTTTCCTTGTCTGTCTTGCCGCACATAAAACATTTTATCTCCATCTCAGTCCTCAAGAGCATTCAGCTCTTCTACAATTTTATTGGGGTCAACATTATGCATCATTGCTCCGAATGAGATAGACTCCACGTTCATTCCTGGGCATGTAAAACAGCCATTGCCAAAGTATTTTTCGATTATTTTTGTAGCTGCAGGGCTGTTCTTCAAAACATCTCCTATTACTGTATCTTTTGTAATTTTCTTCTTTGTCCCGGTCATATTCACCTCCTTTAGATATTCTCATGATAATGCACACTGCAAGCGGACTATATATTGAGCATAGCAAAACAGATAAAATTGTCAAGAAGTTTCCCATGAAAGAATGAAAGTCATCTCAAATAATTGTAGAATCTGGCATAAAATACTGCTAAACTTATTCCATTATGTT
>CAZBSJ010000196.1:0-3614 GCA_964494165.1 uncultured Nitrospiraceae bacterium | reverse complement strand
AGAGATTCCTCGCAATGACGAGAAGCCTTTTAAAGACAGAAGAAAGCGGCATATTCATATATGAGGGAGTTAAGGAAAGAGAACTGAAATTTTTCAAAATAACATCCGACATTGAAGGCACTATCCCCATCGAATTTGCAAAAGAGATTGCCGATAATACCTTTGGAAATGTTACAAGGACTTCAACCCCAATGAGGATAAATGAGTTCGCTGGCAAACAGCCTTTTAATAATGTAGAGATAAAAAATCTGCTTGCGATTCCGATTGCTTCGGCAGACAACAAGATGTCTGCCATTTTATTCGTAATCAATAAGACTGGAGGCTTTAACCAGGACGATGAAGATACATTGTTCAATTTTGCATTCCAGGCATTTCAGGCCCTGGCCATTCATGAGGAGCTTGCAAGGCTTGCTGTAACAGATGGGCTTACAGGACTTAACAATCACAGGGCATTTCAGGAAAAACTGTCCGAAGAAATAATGAGGGCAGAAAGGTATTCAAATATGGTCTCTGTAATAATGCTTGATATAGATCACTTTAAGTCAGTAAATGACAATTATGGCCATCCTGTAGGAGACTCTATTTTAAAGGAAATCGCAAAAATCATAAATGAAGCGACGAGAAACGTTGATTTCACTGCAAGGTATGGCGGCGAAGAATTCGTTGTTGTTGCTCCTGAGACAAGGTGCGAGGACGCCATAACAATCGCGGAAAGAATCAGGCAAAAAACAATGGAATATCAATTCACATTAGAACAAGGGGAAAAGATACTCCTCACAGTAAGCGCAGGAGTTGCATGCTACCCTGTTGATGCAAAGACAAAAGAGGAACTGATAAATAAGACTGATGCAGCATTATATTTTGCAAAAAATCATGGCAGGAATAAGGTCTTTTCATATGAAGATACTTTAGCCGGGACAGCTAAAGAAATGCCTGTCGAATTTGACATCATACTTAAGGATCCAAGCCTTAAGGGCATAGAGACTATAGCAAAAGGCATTGACATGAAATCTCATTATACAAAAGACCACTCTCTGGAGGTGGCGGCATATGCTGTAATGCTTGCTAAATCCATAAAACTGGAACAGACACAGATTGAGAGCCTGAGGATTGCGGGAATACTCCATGATATCGGGAATATTGGAATCCCGGACAGAATACTTAACAAACCAAGCTCTCTTACCAACGAAGAAAAATCTATAATCCAGGGACACCCCGGACTTGCTGAAATGGTATTAAAGAAATATCCGAATATCGAGGATATCCTTCCGGCAATCTTGTATCATCACGAAAGATATGACGGCAACGGCTATCCGCTTGGATTAAAAGGCGAAGAAATTCCATTGCTTGCAAGAATACTGACAGTTGCGGAGTCATACCAGGCAATGATATCGTCGAGGCCGTACAGGAGAAGACTTTCAGATGATGAGGCGATTGCTTTCCTTAAGAAAGAGGCCGGAGGACAGTTCGATCCCATAATAGCTAATGCATTTATTGAACTTATTCGTCAGAAAAAACAGGAATCTTGAAAAATAATGCTGCCCTTGACTAAAAGCTGCCTTAAAAGTTTAAATAACAGCATGAAAAATTTCAGATTCGTGTTTTTTATTCTATCCATTGCTTTAGTTCTGTCATGCTCCGGAAAATCTGCCACAAAGCCCGAAGAGGCTTTTGATGCTGAAAAGGCATTTGCAAAAGCAAATGAGCTTCTTGAGGAAAAAAAATATGAAGAGGCAAGAAGCGCCTTATCCGAGATACAGAGCAGAGACATCACTAAAAATTATGCGCCATTGGCCCACCTCAGACTCGCTGATTCTTACGCTAGCGAAGACGAGTTTGACAGGTCAATTGAAGAATACAAAAGATTCCTGGAAATTTACCCAGAACACAGATATGCTTCTTACGCCCAATATCAGATAGCGTCTATATACTTTAACCAGATTGAAGGTCCTGAAAGAGGCTACGGAGCAGCCACAAAGGCAATTGAGGAATTCGAAAAACTTAAAAAACTTTTTCCCCGTAACCCGTACAAAGATGCTGTTGAGGTAAGAATTGAACGGAGCAGGAATGTGATTGCCGACCACGAGTTTATGGTAGGCGAGTTTTATTACAAAAAAGACTCTTATAACGCAGCGCTAAACAGATTTAAGGGACTTCTCGATCAGTTCCCTGGCTACAAAAAAGAGCCGGATGTTTTATTTCATGTCGCAATGTCGCATAAAAAACTCGGGGAAAAAGATAAGGCAAAAGAATATTTCAGCCTTCTGATTCAAAAATATCCGAACAGCAATATCACTCCTCGTGCTAAAAAAGAGCTGTCTGAAATCAAAAATTAATATTAATGCCTGCCTCATCTTATTATCCTGCCTTCCTCAATCTTAAAGGGAAAAAGTGTATTGTCATCGGCGGCGGCAAGGTTGCAGAAAGAAAGGCCGCGTCACTGCTAAGGTCAGGCGCTGAATTAACAGTAATAAGTCCGGAACTTACAGCCAGGCTTAAAAAAGAAAAGGCAAAAAAGCGGATAAACCACGTTGCCAGGAAATATCAAAAAGGCGACCTGAAAAATGCCTTTCTCGTAATCGCAGCCACTGCTTCTCATGAGATAAACAAAAGAGCATCCGTTGATGCGCCTGCGCTGATAAACGTTGTAGATACCCCCGGTTTATGCAATTTTATCGTTCCATCTGTTGTCAGGCGCGGACCGCTGACCATCGCTATATCGACATCCGGCGTCAGCCCTGCGATTGCGAAAAAGATAAGGAAAGAACTTGAAAAGCTTTATGGATCTCGTGTTACAAAACATCTAAATGCATTGAAAAAAATGAGAACAAAGGTTTTAAGCGAGGTAAATGATAAGGAAAAGAGAGAACGCCTGCTAAAAAAACTTGCTGAAAACACATGGGGGAAATTAGGATAATTACACTATGAGTGAACAAAAGCTATTCCAGCCATTAACCAGAGAAGACCGGATTACAGTTATCCTTTACAGGATTGGCATTGTCCTGTCAGCTTTAATAATCTCTTTTGCCGCTTACGTATTATTTAGGGCTGCATCTTATCAGAATGAAGCCTTAATCAGTGTGAGGTTAAATATATTGCTGATTGCCCTGCATGTTGCAATAGGGCTCAGTGTGTTTTTCATTCATCTTTATGTATCAAAATTTAAAAAGATGCTCAAAAATTTATATTATATTTCACTGCTTTGCCTTGCAGTGTTATTTATCACCGGCAAAGGCAATGCAGCTAATGTCCTTGCACATGAATTTTACGGCCCCCTGCTCCTCATTCCGATATCCGGCTGCCTTGGATTTATTACTGCCAAGGAGGCTTTCTGTTTCAAATTAATGGAGGGTTATTTAATAGCATTGGTCATGCCTCTTTATCTCCTGCTTTTTTCAATAAAAGCCATAACACCTGCCGGCGCATCGTACGGCTTGCTCCTAATATCAGCGATGTTGATATTTTTCACTTTTCGAAAGGTTTTCATGCCCCTGCATTATGATATAGGGGACAAATCAGCTTATTTTTAGCCTGAAATTTTATCCATCAATCAGAGAAGTGCAGTTTAAAACAATGCAGATGTTGAGATAAAATTTATTTTTCGATACCTTAAT
>CAZBSJ010000195.1:688-3627 GCA_964494165.1 uncultured Nitrospiraceae bacterium | reverse complement strand
GAGACAGAAGCATATATCATGCATAGACTCAGAGTTGCGGGCAATGAAGACACCGTCAAATTTGAGACCGGTGTAATTGATGCAATATATGAGTTCAGCAAGGGGACTCCAAGACTGATAAATATTTTATGCGAATTTACGCTTCTCGCAGCTTTTGCCGATGAGACAACAACAATCGACATGAATCTTATCAATGAAGTCATAGGCGACCTCATTAATGAAAGACCGGAGGTTAAAGCCGGAGAAATTAATGGATACTCATCAGGCAAAGAGGATCTTTCTGACAGACTAAAAAAGGCGCTGAAGAGTTTTTCCCACAGGCTTATCAATCTTGAAGCAACCGTATATGAATTAAACAACGGGAATTCCTCCAATGATAAAAACAAAAAGCTTGTCAACATAAAAGACGCAAAAACTGCTATAAAGAAAAAAGAACTTCTCTGAGAAACCGATACGCATTTCAAAAGCTTTTGAGCTAAAGCGCTCTGCGCCATTCTCTCTTAATAAGCTGACGCCTTAATGCCACAGACTGATATGTACAATGCTCTGACCATAGACGTAGAGGACTATTATATGGTCTCTGCATTTTCAGATGTAGTTAGTTTTGAAGACTGGCATATCTATGAGAGCCGTGTTGAGAACAACACTTGCAAGATCCTCGACTTACTTAATGAATATGGGGTTAAGGCCACTTTTTTTGTCCTTGGATGGGTAGCTGAACATTACCCTTCCCTAGTCAAATCCATCCATAACTCAGGGCACGAGGTAGCTTCACATGGGTATAACCACAGACTTATATATAATTTGACACCAAACCAGTTTCGCGAGGATATCCGCAAGGCTAAAACCATTACCGAAGATATCACCGGCACTGCTGTAACAGGATACAGAGCAGCAAGCTATTCTATTGTCAAAAAAACTCTCTGGGCGCTGGATATACTAATAGAGGAGGGATTTGCTTATGATTCAAGCATTTTCCCGATTCATCACGACAGATACGGGTTGCCGGGGGCAGAACGCTTCCCGCATATCATCAAAAGAACGTCAGGAACCATCATGGAGTTTCCTCCATCAACCTATCAGGTCTTTGGTCAAAATATACCTGTAGCAGGCGGAGGCTATCTGAGGTTATTCCCGGCACGCTTTACAAAAAATGCCATAAAAAAAATAAACGAGAAAGACAAGAATATGACCATCGTGTACCTGCATCCATGGGAAATTGACGTCAATCAGCCTAAATTGTGCGGCTGCTGGAAATCCAGATTAAGGCATTACATAAATCTTAACAGCACTTTGCCAAAGCTTAAAATTCTCCTGAATGAATTCAGATTCAAAACCCTTGCAGATTTTACTCAGCAGTCAGATATTTTCAAATCCGATAAAATTATCTCTCCTGCTGTCTGCTCAAGCGCAAAAGCCTGACATGATAGAGACAACAGAAAAAAACCTAAAAAATTCACCTAAAACATGGCTTATAACAGGCGCTGCCGGCTTCATCGGATCAAACCTTCTTGAAAGACTGCTGACGCTAAACCAAAGAGTTGTCGGCCTGGATAATTTCTCAACAGGCCATTTGCATAACCTTGAAGACGTTCGCAAAGAGGCAGGCGAAGAGCCATGGAAGCTCTTTCACTTCATAGAAGGCGACATCACAGATTTAAACACTTGTAAAAAAGCATGCGAGGGGGCTGACTATGTACTCCATCAGGCAGCGCTGGGAAGTGTCCCAAGGTCCATTAACGACCCCATCAAAACCAATCAATCAAATATTGACGGTTTTTTAAACATGCTGGTTGCATCCCGCGATGCAAACGTAAAAAGGTTTGTCTATGCAGCTTCATCATCAACATACGGGGATCACCCCGCACTTCCTAAAAAAGAAGAGATTATAGGCAGACCGTTATCACCTTACGCAGTTACCAAATATGTCAATGAGCTTTATGCGGATGTTTTTGCAAAGTTGTATCAGACAGAATGCATCGGTTTAAGATATTTTAACGTCTTCGGCCGCCGCCAGGATCCTAATGGCGCTTATGCCGCAGTCATACCGCGCTGGATCAACGAGCTCATGGACGGAAAGCCGCCGACAATCAATGGAGATGGGGAAACAAGCAGGGATTTCTGTTACATAGATAACGCGATACAGGCCAATCTGCTGGCTGCTACAGCAGAAAATCCTTCAGCCCTGAATCAGGTCTATAATATTGCCTTTGGCGACCGGACAACACTTAATACATTATTTCTAATGATAAGAGACTCGCTCGGAGAATTTGACGGTAATATCAGAAATATCTCCCCGGCATACGGGCCATTCCGCAGCGGCGATGTAAGGCACTCACAGGCCGATATCACGAAGGCAAAAGATTTTCTTGGTTATTCTCCCAGCTACAGCGTGAAGAGCGGGATAATTAAAACAACAGACTGGTTTTACAGAAAAATGATTTCTGCAAAAAAATGAAGTTATATGAGTTTACCGTATCATAAACTCCTTTCGAAATCAAAAATAAGCAAAATTAATCTGCTTTGCTATGTAATAACAGGCATAGCTTTATACTTTTATGCAGGGGTAATAATTAAGCTGTTTTCCATATGGCAGACCAGCTACATTTACTCTTACGGCATTCTTGTCCCCTTCATCAGTTTGTACCTTATTTTAGTAAACAAAGAGCGTTTGAAGAGCATAGCAAAATCGCCAGATCTGATACCTGGCCTCTCAGTTCTGCTAGTTGCAGGCGCTCTACTTATTTTTGGAACATCCACCAATATATTTTCGCTTCAGGCATTCTCCCTGGTTCTATGCATCACAGGCCTTACGCTGCTCTGGTTTGGATCAGAGACACTCAGGGCTGTCTGGTTTCCCATCGCATATCTTATCCTGATGATCCCATTTTGGGACAGACTGACAGAACCGCTTAACAGTCCTTTACAGCTTTTTTCAG
>CAZBSJ010000195.1:0-678 GCA_964494165.1 uncultured Nitrospiraceae bacterium | reverse complement strand
CCTTTATCGGCAGCGGCATTTTGAATGCAATCGGAATTCCGGTATACAGAAGCTCGATATTCATCGAACTGCCCAATATCACGCTTGAGGTTGCAAGAGTATGCAGCGGAGTAAATAACCTCATCGCCATTGTGGCAATTGCCATCCCTCTGGCATATCTGGCTATTCAGAGATGGACAAAGAGGATTATCCTGGTCATTGTCGGCATAGCAATTGCCGTCCTTGCCAACGGCTTGCGTGTAGGCTTTATCGGAATACTTGCATATAACGGAATTGCCGGTGACTTTCACGGCCCTTACCACCTGCTCCAATCAATGAGTGTTTCCATTACTGGATTTTTCGGACTTTTTGCCGCAACATGGATACTTTCCGATAAGAGAAAAACTTCAAGAAAATCCCGGACCAATGCCATAACAAATCCTGAAGAAAAACAGGATGAGGGGATAATCCCGGTAATAACACGCAGTACTCCTCTTCTGATCGCAACAGCGGCTATTATCATTCTTGCCATTCTTGTCTTTATCCGTTTTTACAGATAATGAACAGAACTTCTGACAATACAATAACCGTCAAAAGAATTCAGGATGACATCCGGTTCAGCGAACTTCGGGATGCCTGGAACCTTCTGCTTTCGGAATCTCCGTCAGACAGTTTTTTCCTTCGCTGGGAATGGTTATG
>CAZBSJ010000194.1:0-3692 GCA_964494165.1 uncultured Nitrospiraceae bacterium | reverse complement strand
TTTTTGTATTAATAGATGCAGGCGCAAATGTTGACTGCAAGGCAGAGAATCTTCTCCAGTTTGCGCTGATGGGAAGCTCTTACTGCAAGGCTATCCTGGGCAAAGAAAAACCTAAAGTTGCCCTGTTAAGCATCGGCGAAGAAGATACCAAAGGAAATGAACTTACCAAAGAGGCATTCGGAATGCTAAAAGATGCCAATATAAATTTTATAGGCAACATAGAAGGAAAGGACGTTTTTCTTGGCAATGCCGATGTGGTTGTATGCGACGGATTTATTGGCAATATAGTATTGAAGACAAGCGAAGGACTTGCCGAAACGATATTAAAGATGCTTAAGCGGGAAATAGCCGGAGTTGCAGGCGGAAGGATAGGGTATCTTTTTATGAAGCCTGCACTCAAGAATTTCAAGAAAAAGACAGACTATGCTGAATACGGCGGAGCGCCGCTTTTGGGAATAAACGGGACCTGTATTATAAGTCATGGCCGGTCTACCTCGCGTGCGATAAGAAATGCGATAAGGGTGGCTGTTGAATTTTCCAGGAAGAAGGTTCACGAAATAATATCTGAAGAGATCGTAAACTACTATTCAAGGGAGAAGACTCTTGTTGAGGGCTAAGATTGCTGCCACAGGCTCTTATGTTCCTGAACGCGTACTCACAAATCTTGATCTGGAAAAAATGGTTGATACTTCTGATGAGTGGATTCGCGAACGGTCCGGGATAAGGGAAAGAAGGATAGCAAGCGATAAGGAGGCTACATCAGACCTTGCGCTGGAAGCCGCAAAATCTGCCTTTAAGAGAACAGATATAAAACCAAAAGACATTGACCTTGTTATTGTCGCGTCTGTTACTGGAGATATGCCGTTTCCTGCAACTGCATGTTTTTTACAGCATAAGCTTGGTCTCAAAAAAGCTGCGGCCTTTGATGTAAATGCAGCATGTTCAGGGTTCTTATACGGGCTTTCAATATCTGACAGCTTTATCAGAAGCGGCAATTATAAAAGGATACTTCTGGTCGGCGCCGAGACGCTTTCATGTATTACTGACTGGGAGGACAGGTCAACCTGCGTGCTTTTCGGAGATGGAGCCGGCGCTGCCATACTTGAGGCTACGGATGAAGACAGGGGAATAATTTCGACAAATCTGGGCTCGGACGGTGATATGTGGGAATTGCTCCATATCCCGGGCGGAGGCTCAAGGAATCCTTCTTCAAAGGATTCTGTTAAGAAAAAAATGCATTTTATTAAAATGAAGGGTAATGAGACATTCAAAATTGCCGTACGGACTCTTGGAAATCTTGTTGAAGAGACATTAAAGGCTAACAAGCTAAAGCCGGCACAGCTTTCCTTGCTGATACCCCATCAGGCAAATCTCAGGATTATTCAGGCGACTGCTGAACGGCTTAATATATCAATGGACAAGGTTTTTGTGAATATTGATAAGTATGGCAATACTTCAGCAGCATCGATCCCTATTGCCCTTGATGAGGCAGTAAGGCAGGGAAGGGTAAAAGACGGTGATTATGTGATTCTTGAGGCATTCGGAGGCGGGTTAACCTGGGCATCAGCGCTTATTAAATGGTAGTATATTATAAATTTAATCCTTAATTTTCAATTTTTAACTCTGATGGCATATATAGCTGTTATAGGCGCAGGCAGCTGGGGCACAACCCTTGCAGCACTGCTTGCTGAAAAAGACTATGATGTAGCTCTGTGGGGATTTGAAAGAGAAGTAGTTGAAGAGATAAAACGAACGGGGATCAACAGTACATATCTGCCTGATACGATACTCCCCCATAATCTTGCAGCGACAGACAGCCTCGAATATTCTTTGAAAGGCGCACGTTATGTAATAAATGTTGTTCCAGCGCAGTTTACCCGTTCTGTTTTTGCTCAGGCTAAGGGATATATGGGTAAAGACTGCATTGTTGTCAGCGCATCAAAGGGTATTGAGCAAAAGAGCCTTTTGACTGTGTCTGCAATTCTGAAGGAGTTGACATTTTGCAAGTTAGCTGTGCTTTCAGGGCCAAGCTTTGCAAAGGAGGTAAGTAAAAAGCTTCCAACAGCAGTGACCCTTGCTTCAGAAGATATTAATGCTGCATTGGTACTTCAGGAAATTTTTAATACAAACTATTTCAGGGTTTATACCCACAATGATGTTCTGGGAGCCGAACTTGGCGGTGCATTGAAGAATGTAATCGCAATAGCATCAGGAACAGCAGACGGCTTGGGCCTTGGTTTGAATGCGCGTGCTGCGCTGATAACTAGAGGGCTGGCTGAGATAAGGAGGCTCGGCTCTGCCATGGGCGCTAAAGAAGAGACCTTTTCAGGTCTGAGCGGGCTTGGAGATCTGGTTTTAACCTGCACAGGGCATCTCTCAAGAAACTATACTGTTGGAATAAAGCTTGCCAATGGCTTGAATTTGACTGACATACTTTCACAGACAAAGACAGTTGCTGAGGGAGTTACAACAGCCGGTTCTGCGTATGAGCTCTCAATAAAATTCAATGTTGAGATGCCTATTGTCGAACAGGTGTACAGAGTAATATACGAAAACAAGAAGCCTGCTGATGCTGTTTCTGACCTAATGAACCGTGCCCTGAAATCTGAGTTCTGAACTTTTAATAAGAGGTGAAGCAATGGATAGCAATATATTAAATGAAATTTTCGAGTCAGTAAAAGACGGTAAGATTTCCATCGAGCATGCCATAAGAAAGCTCAAGCATCTTCCCTATGAAGACATCTCATTCGCTAAAGTAGATCATCACAGACATCTTAGGCAAGGCGTACCTGAGGTTATTTTTGCAACAGGCAAGACAAGAGAGCAGGTGGTAAGCATAGCGCGGTCGATGTATAAAAAGAGCAGGCGTTTTCTTATCACTAAGGCTTCAGAGGAAATCTATAAGGCGCTTAAGATCAAAGGCGCGCGGTTTTATCCGTCTTCAGGTGTTATTTCAGCAGGCGGTAAAAAAGAGACAGCAGGCAATATACTTGTAGTTACAGCAGGCACATCAGACATCCCTGTTGCAGAAGAGGCTGCTGTAACAGCATCTTTTCTTGGCAGCAGGGTTAATACTATCTATGATGTCGGGGTTGCAGGGCTTCACAGATTGCTCGATAAAAAGGACGCATTTGAGCATGCAAAGGTTATAGTGGTTGCTGCAGGGATGGAGGGTGCTCTGCCTTCAGTGGTGGGAGGACTGACGGATAAGCCGATCGTTGCTGTTCCGACCTCTGTAGGATATGGCACAAGTCTTGGAGGACTTACAGCTTTGTTTGCTATTCTGAACTCATGTGTCCCCGGGATTGCTGTGATGAATATAAACAACGGTTTTGGGGCCGGGTGCCTCGCCCATAAAATAAATAATCTGTAGCGCTTAAGGAGGATTTGAATGAAAAGGATTTTGGTTTTTGTTCTCTTGGCATTAATACTGTTTGGTTCGACTATGGTTTATGCTGTTGAGGACAGACATAAGAAGGCAGCAGAAAAGCTTCTTGATATAATCGGAATGAAGAATGTGCTTGAGCAGTCTATTGAACAGATGCTGGATTTTCAGCTCCAGCAGCAGCCAGCGCTCGTGCCGTATAAGGGAGTCATGATGAAGTTTTTGAAGAAGCATATGAGTTTTGAAAGTCTAAAAAACGATTTTATAAATATGTATGTTAGTGAATTTACTGAAAAAGAATTAAATG
>CAZBSJ010000193.1:1484-3700 GCA_964494165.1 uncultured Nitrospiraceae bacterium | reverse complement strand
GGTCAAAGCGCTCTTGATGTAGTATCACGCAATCAAAGCTCCTTCAAGGTTGTCGCACTTGCAGCAGGCAGAAATCTTGATATCCTTGAAAGACAGATAAAGACATTTAATCCTGAGCTTGTCGCAATAGCAGATAAAGAAAGCGCTTCCATTTTAACTAATAGGATTAACGGGCTTGAGATACTCTCAGGCAATCAGGGGATGGATCATGTTGCTTCATACAAAAAGGCGGATTTTGTACTTTCAGCCATAGTTGGTTTTGCAGGGCTTCTTCCAACGCTCGCTGCTGTTAAAGGAGGTAAGACAGTAGGGCTTGCGAATAAGGAATCTCTGGTAGTTGCAGGCGAGATTGTAATGGAAGAGGCCAGAAAATCCGGCACAAAGATAATTCCTGTTGACAGCGAACATAGTGCAATATTCCAGTGTCTTGAGGGCAGGAGCAGGGATTCGGTAAAAAGAATAATCCTCACTGCATCAGGCGGGCCTTTTCTCGGGAAAAGCAGAGCGGAACTTGATAAGGTCACCGTTGATGACGCACTGAGGCATCCTAACTGGGAGATGGGGAAGAAGATAACTATAGACTCGGCAACTTTGATGAATAAAGGGCTTGAAGTAATAGAGGCGCATCATCTGTTTGGTTTTTCCCCGGATGAGATAGATGTGCTGATACATCCACAGAGCATTGTCCATTCAATGGTGGAGTTTAAGGACGGAAGCTACATAGCACAACTTTCTGCCCCTGACATGAGAGGCCCTATAGCATATGCCCTTTCATATCCTGAAAGAATAAGTAACCCTATGCCTTCGCTTGATCTGAGCAAAGTCGGGAAACTGACCTTCAGTAAACCTGATATAGAATGTTTTCCGTGCCTTTCTTATGCATATGATGCCATAAGGATGGGCGGGACTATGCCTTCTGTTCTGAATGCTGCAAATGAGATTGCTGTGGAGGCATTTCTGAATAGAAAAATCGGTTTTAATGACATTTCTGTTATAATTAAAAACACCATGGACTTGCATAACAAGAAGGCAATAATAACCATTAATGATGTGATTGAAGCTGACAGATGGGCAAGACATAATGCAAATGAGCAAATAAGCAGGTTTAAGGCTGTCTGACAGACTAAACAGAATAATGCGTCTTTCTGATTAACTTATAAGGAGATATTAATGACATTTTTTTTATCAGCAATAGTCTTACTGGGAATACTCATTTTTGTACATGAGCTCGGACACTTCCTTTTCGCCAAACTGCTTGGAGTAAGGGTGCTTAAGTTCTCTCTGGGATTTGGCCCAAAGGTTGTCGGCAGAAAATATGGCGACACAGAGTATATGATATCTTCCGTGCCTTTAGGCGGGTATGTAAAGATGCTGGGTGAAGAGCCTGGATCAGAGCTGAAAGATGAAGAGAAGAAGTTCGCGTACAATCACCAGCCTGTTTGGAAGAGATTCCTGATAGTCTTTTCAGGCCCTGTGTTTAACCTGCTTTTTGCAGCGGTTATTTTTGTGTTCATATTTTTATCAGGCATTCCTGTTCTTTATCCGGAGATAGGCGAGGTTACGGATAAGTCGCCTGCTCAGGCAGCCGGGATTATTAAAGGCGACAAAATAATTGAGATCGAAGGTGTTGTGATAAGCCAGTGGGACGAGATGACATCCATTATTCATAAAAGCCCTGAAAAACCGCTTAGATTTAAGATTCAAAGGGATGACAAGACTATAGAGCTATCAATAGCACCCGAAAAAAATGTTGTGAAGGATATATTCGGGGAGGAAAAGGAGATAGGGCTTATAGGAATAAAGCCTTCAGGAAATTCTTTTGTTAAAAAGGAAGGAATTGCAAGTTCTGTGACGAACGGCTTTTTAAGGACCTGGGACATCTGCAAATTAACAGTTGTCGGGATCATAAAACTTTTTCAGCGGATTATTCCTGCTGATACTATCGGGGGGCCAATACTTATTTTTCAGATGGCAGGACAGCAGGCATCTCTCGGGCCTTTGAACTTTTTTATGTTCATGGCTGTTATAAGCATAAATCTCGGCATACTCAACCTGCTGCCGATACCGATTCTCGATGGAGGCCATCTCTTATTTTTGGGCATAGAATCAATAAGGCGGAAACCATTAAGCGAAAAGGTCATGATGGTTGCGCAGAGGATAGGGCTTGCCATTATTCTCACATTAATGGTCTTTGCATTTTACAATGATATAATGAG
>CAZBSJ010000193.1:0-1384 GCA_964494165.1 uncultured Nitrospiraceae bacterium | reverse complement strand
ACTATGAGGCCTGCAGCTATAAAGAACCAATTGTCCTCAGGCGGGGTGATATTCAGGTCAGACAATAAAACTCCGGAGATAGCCCTTATTTCTGTAAAGGGAGGGAGTGTCTGGTGCCTGCCAAAGGGGATTATTGATAGGGGAGAAAACCCTGAACAGGCAGCTGTCAGAGAAGTGAGGGAGGAAACGGGGCTGAATGGAAAGATTAAGGAAAAGCTCGGAGAGGTGTCCTACTGGTATTACATTAAAGAAGAGAATGCCAGGTGCAGAAAGACAGTGCACTACTATTTGCTGGAATATTTGAGCGGCAACACAAAGGATCACGACTCAGAGGTTAATGACGCATCATGGTTCCCTATAGATGAGGCGCTTGCGAAGGCAAGTTATAAGGGTGACAAGGAAATAATAGGAAAGGCAAAGGAAATGATTAAAAAGGATTTTGAATGAGAGTAAAGGGAATAGTATTTTCACTCATTCTCGGTCTTCGACCTCCGAGGGTTTTTGCCTCTTTATATTTGAATGTAAAACGGTTTGAATATTGGCAAAAAAATCCGTTCAAACACTATTCCCTTCCTCCCTTTTTGAATGTATGGGTAAGATACTAAACTGGAATGAACTCAAAAAAGCTCTTGATGACCTTAAGGCAAAGGGCAAGAGGATTGTCTTTACCAACGGATGTTTTGATATTATTCACCTAGGCCATGTCAGGTATCTTAAAGAGGCAAAAAAGCTGGGGGACGTGCTTATAATAGGTCTTAATTCTGATAAATCTGTTTCTAAAATAAAGCCTGGAAGGCCGGTAAATTCTCAGGACCATAGGGCAGAGGTGCTTTCGTCATTGGGAATGGTGGATTATGTGACAATGTTTGATGAAGACACGCCGTATGAATTAATAAAAATGTTGAGGCCTGACATACTCGTTAAGGGCGGCGACTGGAAGAAAGAGGATATCGTCGGTTCAGATATCGCAAAGGAGACACATAGCCTACCGTATATTAAAGGGATATCCACTACTGAGATAATCGAGAAGATAAAAAAGTTATAATTCACCAGATGGACTTTGCCCCGCTTTTTGAACGCATAAGAAGCATCCCGCCTTCGCATTCGGTTTTTAATCTAACAGGCTCGTCAATTGCGCTTTTTCTTGCACTCCGGAAAGACCCGTACATCATGGTCGAATCAACAGAAGAGAAAGCTGAAGAGCTTTATAAAGATACATTTTTTTTCAGGTCAATACTGAATGTTTCTCATCTTCATGGCAATATTTTTTTTCTTCCTGAACCAGGCAGCCCTGATATCTCAGGAAGAAGGGCAGAGATAATCTATAACCTTAAAAAGACCGATTCCATAATAACATCAAAAGATGCCCTTTGTTCTGACCTAT
>CAZBSJ010000192.1:2550-3704 GCA_964494165.1 uncultured Nitrospiraceae bacterium | reverse complement strand
AGGTCTTTTGGCCTGAATGCGCCTTTTTCAGTAATAATCGCCGTAATATATTTCGCAGGGGTAACATCAAATGCCATATTCCTGACCTTGACCCCGTCTGGCGCTATCTGGCATCTGCCGAATATGTGCGTAACCTCATCAGCTTCTCTCTCTTCTATGGGAATCCTGTCTCCGGAAGAGATAGAAAAATCAATACTGCTCAAAGGAGCCGCAACATAAAAGGGTATCTTATTTTCCTTGCATAAAACAGCTACTGAATAAGTCCCTATCTTGTTTGCAACATCGCCGTTCCTGACAGTCCTGTCAGTTCCCACAATCGCAAGGTCAATCTCGCCGTTTTTCATCAGTGCTCCTGCAGAGTTGTCGGTGATTAATGTAACAGGCACCCCTGCCTGCATAAGCTCCCATGAAGTAAGCCTTGCGCCCTGAAGCACAGGCCTTGTCTCATCCGCTATGACCTGGACTTTTTTGCCCTGTTCCATTGCAGTCAGTATAGGGGCTGTTGCTGTGCCGTATCCGCCTGTTGCAAGACTGCCTGCATTGCAATGGGTAAGAATCGTATCGCCATCTTTTATAAACTTAGCCCCCCATCTCCCAATCGCCTTATTTACCTCTATGTCTTCTTCATGTATCTTTTTTGCCTCTTCTACAAGGAGCGCTTTAAGCCTTGCGACTGATTCGTGCTTGTTATCCTTCAACATCTTCTTTACTCTTTCAACAGCCCACCTGATATTTACTGCCGTAGGCCTTGTTGAGAGCAGGACATCAAAAACAGCTTCGAGCTCTTTGATAAAATCCCTGTATGTCCCGGCTGTTATTTCTTTAGCTCCAAGAGCAATACCCATAGCCGCTGCAATCCCTATGGCCGGAGCGCCCCTTATCCATAACTTTTTTATCCCCTCTGCTATCGTCTTGTAATCAGTGCATTCGATGAACCTCACTTCAACAGGAAGCCTGCTCTGATCAAGCATTAAGACCTTATCATCTTTCCATTCTATAGCCTTTACCATTAACTGCTAACTCCTCTGCCACATCGGAATAATACTTGTGATTAAAAGAAACAGGGTCAGGCCGATTATCACAAAAACCGTCCCCCATGATATGTAATTGTAGCTCTTGGGATTAACATGCTCTCCCATAACCTTTGTATTATT
>CAZBSJ010000192.1:0-2450 GCA_964494165.1 uncultured Nitrospiraceae bacterium | reverse complement strand
TCGGAAGCCTCGTTTATCCTGAGTCCCATAGGGAACAGTGTAGCCGCACACGTAACTATAATAAAAAATGCGATTATATCGGTAATAGAACATCCGATAATCACATCCAGTCTCGATACCTTATAGTCTTCCTTGCTTATGCCCTTTTCTGCGATGGATGACTGGAGATAGAACTGCATCCACGGAGTTATTGTCGTGCCTATAATAGCTATGCTTAATACAACGTACTCAGGGTCCATTTTCATCTGAGGGATGAATGTATTTTTCAAAACATCACCCCACTCCGGTTTTGCCATAAACCCTGAAATCACATAGCCGAAATATAAGAGGCATGCAAATAACAGTATCCGTTCAACTGCACGATAACTCCCTTTTGTGACCAGAATCCATATCGCAATCCCGCCGATTGGAACCATTATGTATTTGCTTAATCCGAGTATCTCCATGCTTGCCGCCCATCCGGCAAAATTAGATATGGTAGTGCCGAGGTTAGCAATAAGAAGCGCTATCATCATATAAAAAGTTGACTTAACGCCATAATTCTCCCTTATAAGGTCCGAAAGACCCTTCCCTGTTATGACCCCCATCCTTGCAACCATCTCCTGAATAACAACCAGCGCTATTGTTGTGGGTATCAATGTCCATAGCAGGGAATAGCCGAACCTGGCCCCGGCAACAGAATACGTGGTAATCCCGCTTGCATCATTGTCAATGTTCGCGGTTATTATTCCCGGCCCCATGACAGCGATAAACAGAGCTATTTTTTTATACAGGCTCATACCTTTCTCCTCTTTCGTCTTGCAGCCGGCGGGAGAATCCTGTCAATTATGTCATCCACGGTAACAACTCCGAGCATAAAACCTTCCAGATCCACAACAGGCAATGAGACAAGATTATATTTGGATATGATACCTGCGACCTCCATCTCATCACTTTCAGGGAGAACTGTTTTGATTTTAGTTTCCATGACATCTGCCAGCTTTGCCTCTGGCGACAAAAGCAACAGCTCTCTAAGGGACAGAACACCTATGAGCTTTCCATCTGTGTCTGTTATATATATGTAGTACAGAGTCTCAACTTCCTCTGCGTCCTTTCTGAACCTTTCTATTGCTTCCTGCACAGTCATGCCCGGCTGGTATGCTATGAACTGGTTAGTCATCAGACCGCCTGCCGTGTCTTCTTCATGGCCCAGAAGTTCCTGTATGTCTTCTGCATCTTCTCTTTCCAGATTTTCAAGGATCTCCTGAGCCTTTTCCGCAGGAAGATCGCTCAGAACATCAGCAGCCTCATCAGGAGGCATCATCTCGATAATATCTGATGCCCTTTCAGTTTCCATCCCTGTTATCATTGCTGTCTGCGTATCAGGCTCAAGTTCCGAAAGCGTCTCAGCAGCTGTCTCGATATCAAGGCCTTTCAATAAAGTGGCGCCTTCCCTGTGCGACACCTGGCTTATTATCGCTGCAAGGTCAGCCGGATGAATCTCAGACACCATCTGTCTGGGCACTGTCAATGATATTGAGGTAAGCTTTGGCTCCAATGGCTGTATGTAATTCCAGCTTATGAGATTATAGGGCAGATGCACTCTCAAAAGCTTCATTACATCTTCCCCGCCCCTTTCTATCCCAAGTCTTCTCAGTATCCCCCTCATTCCAACATCAACAGCCACAAGAATAGCATCGGTATTAAACCCCTCGAGCTTGACGTCATTGACCCTCACAACCTTTGCCCCGTTAACATCAACAATCTGCTTGTCAAGGATGTCTCTTACAATAAGAAGGTCGTCGTCGCTCAGATCATAAGGCTTCAGAGCCTCCTTAAAGATGTTCGAAGAAATGATTCTTTTATTGAATATATTTAAGTCGCTCCACGGGAGATAAAAAGTCTTCTTTTTTATATCTAAAACAATCGCGCTAATCTTCGGCAGTAGTTCACCCTTAACTACGACAAGGTCCTTTACCCTGCCGAGTTCGTCTCCATTAGGGTCTAAAACCGGCTTTTTTACTGCTTCACCTGCGAAAAGCTCACCGAAAAAAGGCATTTTAAAGCTCCATCCATAATGCTGCGAGGAATTATTGTTTAAAAGTATAACTCAATATTTCCATATTCGACAACCATAAAATCGAATCTTATTGGCTGACGCGTCAACACCTGTAAACTCATGCCTTTCTTCAGTATGGCAGGCCTGGATTGAGACAAGATTCACGGGTCTATGGCAATGAGCGGCAGTCCTGAAAACTGCCGCGGGAAGTTAGTTTTATTAGAAGCTGATTATCCTATTTTAAAGAATAAAATTTACAAAAAGGCAGTTTAATTTTGCTGTCAGACTCGTCTGATTCGCCGAGGCGAAAAAGACAGCCCTGCCATACTGGAGGACTAATGTTTTAAATCTGAATTTTGTATGCTTCCTACTCTATAAATATCGGTTTTGAAGACTTGCTGATAATCCCTTT
>CAZBSJ010000191.1:0-3742 GCA_964494165.1 uncultured Nitrospiraceae bacterium | reverse complement strand
ATAGATGTATCAAGCCCTCCTGAATATGCAAGAACTATCTTCATTTATGACCTCCGGTGTTTAAATCATTTATAAGTCTAGATCTTTTTTACTGAACCTTTAAAAGCTTCTTTAATTTTGTATCTGCCTTAACAACCTCATCAACATCATCGCCTGTAAGCTCCCATGTGTATTTGCCGTCAGAAGCTCGTTTTAGTTTTATTCTTACGGGCTTCTTTGGTTTAACCTGTTGTATCTCAGGCTGTTTCCTGAATTGAAAGTCTTCTTTATCTGCAGAAAACGCTATGCTGCAAACAAAAAAAATACTCAGGATAGCCGGCATAAAAAGCTTTTTCATAATTTTAAATGTCTCAAGAATTTCAAAAGGGATTTTAAAAAATATTAACACATTATAGGTATTACAAGATATAAGGTCAACCAGCCATATAATTTAATTTTGGTGGACGGTAGGGGATTCGAACCCCCGACTTCCACGTTGCGAACGTGGCGCTCTCCCAACTGAGCTAACCGCCCTTTTATCAGGCCCTGTTGGCCGGACGACAGGATATTATTTTCCACATGTCTTCATCTATCTCATCGAGATATTCTCTCAGAGGAAACAGCTTACCGCACACCGTGCAGCGAAGAGTAACCATCCTTCAGCCGATGTTTAATTTCAATGCCCCTTCACATTCCTTGCATTTCATTTTATAAATTATATAACAACACTTTAGCCTTTGTCATACAACAATAGCTGAATAAATTAAGGAGAAAATAAAGCGTACTTCAGGTGAATTTAAGGAACAGACAATGGCTGTAATTATTGACCTGCTATTTTTTCTAATATTTCTATTACCTTAGATTCTTCAAAAGGCTTAAGGATATAATGGTTTGCGCCCGCTTTCAGGCATTCCATGTTTATTTGATAATCTGGTTAAGCTGGAAAAGAGGCAGGAGCACTGCGAATACAACAAAAGCCACAATAGCGCCCATCACGAGAATCATCACAGGTTCAAGCAGGGACAAGGCTTTCTGCACCTTTCTTGAAAATTCTTCTTCATATGAATCAGCCGTCTTATTCAACACCTCAACCAACTGGCCGCTTTTTTCTCCTGTTGAGATCAACTGCAGCAGGACAGGCGGGAACCCCTCAAGCGATGAGGAAAGCCTTGCGCCTTCAGCCACCTTTTGGCCGGCACTTCTGATTTTTTCCTCGATGGCCAGATTGCCGGCAGACTTTGAAGAAAGTTCCAAGGCTCTGAGCATTGGAAGCCCCCCTCCTAGCAAAAAACCGAGAGTTCTTGCAAACCTTGAGAAATACAACGTCTGGATTATGTTTCCGGGAGCCTTCAGTATGATTTTATCCAGAAGCAACGCGTTCTTTTCCCTGAATCTTTTGTATCCTATAAAACTGCCCGATAATAACAGGATGAGCAGCCACCAGTAGTTTTTTAAAAGATTGCTTATTTTTATCAGAACAACTGTGATTAAAGGAAGTGCGCTTTTTGTATCCTCGAATATCTTTACTATTTTAGGTACGACAAAGATGAACAGGAATGACAGGACAATAACCCCTATGCAGATCATGAATATGGGATATATCATGGCAGTCCTGACTTTGTTTTTCATATCTTCCTGATTTTCAAGAAAGTCAGCAAGTTTTGAAAGAACCTGTCCGAGATTTCCGCTTGCTTCTCCTGCAGCCACCATATTCAGATAAAATTCCGGAAAAGTCTCCTTATGTCCGGACATAGCCCTTGAAAGGCTGGAGCCTTCAGTTATGTCCTCGCGTATCTCAGTGAGTATCCTTTTCCATCGCCCCTTGGCTTCATCACTCATGGATTTAAGCGCTTCGATTAACGGCACGCCTGTTAATGACAGCACTGAAAGCTGTCTTGTTATGGAGGGGAGAAGGGCGGAACTGTCTTTGCGCGAGAATATTCCTTTTTCTTTATGTATTTGCTCTCTGACTTCTTTGGGGAACAGGCCTGACTGTTTTATCTTAGAGACGGCATCTTTGAGTCCATCGGCTTCAATGGTTCCTGAAATTTCTGCACCGTCATTCTTATATCCCTTATATTGAAATGTCGGCATAATCTTTCTGCGTTACTCTCAGGACCTCTTCCAGGGTGGTAATTCCTGCCAAAACCTTTTCAATGCCGTCACCCCTCAGGGTCTTTAACCCTTTGGAGACGGCAAGGTTCTTGATGCTCTGTGAATCTGCCTTATCAGTTATCATTTGCCTGATGCTGTCATTTATAGCGAGAAGCTCGAATATGCCTATTCTTCCGGCGTATCCTTTATTGCTGCATTTGTCGCATCCTTTGCCCCTGTAAAGATTGAATGCCGACTGCCTGATGCCCAGATATGATATCTCGGCCTGTGAGGGCTTATAGGCTTCCTTGCAGTGTGGACATATCACGCGCACAAGCCTCTGCGCAACAACGCCTATGAGAGACGATGCGATGAGGAACGGCTCTACGCCCATGTCAATAAGCCTTGTGATTGCTGATGCCGCGTCATTTGTATGAAGAGTGCTCAAGACAAGATGTCCGGTCAATGATGCCTGTATGGCGATCTCTGCTGTTTCAAAGTCTCTTATCTCGCCGACCATTATTACATCCGGGTCCTGCCTCAATATCGACCTTAAACCTGATGCAAAGGTCAGCCCTATTTTAGGGTTTACGTGTATCTGGCCAATGCCTTTGAGCTGATACTCAACAGGGTCTTCAACTGTTATTATATTTTTTTCCTCAGTGTGAATCCTGTTCAGTGCTGCATATAGCGTTGTTGTTTTACCGCTTCCTGTCGGGCCGGTTACCAAAAGTATGCCGCTTGTGCGTTGAAGGAGGTCTTCAATTACCTTTTCATCTTTTTTGCTTAGCCCGACTTCCCAGAGGCCGATAAGTCCCTGTTTTCTGTCAAGCAGTCTAAGCACAGCCCTTTCGCCAAACACAGTGGGCACTATGGAAACTCTTATATCTATATCTTTGCCACCTATCAAAAGCCTTATGCGTCCGTCCTGCGGAAGTCTTTTTCAGCAATGTCCAGATTTGCCATTATCTTCACCCTGCTTATTAAGGCATCCTGAATAATCTTCGGCGGGCTCAGTACCTTATGGAGTATTCCGTCAACCCTTAGCCTTACCTCGAGTTCTCTTTCATAGGGCTCTACATGAATGTCGCTGGCCCTTTCCTTAACAGCCTGCATGAATAATGCATTCAAAAGCCTGATAATCGGGGCTTCTTCTGTCAGCTCAAGGATATCTTTAGGTTTTTCAAATTCTGTTGCAACTGACGACAGGTCCTCGCCTGTTATGTTGCCCATTACTTCTTCAGCAGAGCCTGTCTGTCCGTAAAATCTGTTTATGGCGTCAATGACAACTCCTGCTGATGCATTGAGCGGCTTGGGTTCCAATCCGAGGTTTTTTGCAAGCTCAAGCAAAGCTAGCATTCCTTTCTCATCAGCAACGACCGCAATAAGCTTGCCGTCCTCTTTTTTTAAGGGCATAAGAAGATTCCCTTTTGCAAACTGTAACGGGATATCTTTTATGAGGGAAATATCTACGTCTTCGTCTTTTATGCCGGAAATCGTTTGCATGGGTTACTTCTGTATCTTTAAACTGTAATTGGGTTCTGCGTATTTGACCTCTGGCATGGCTGCGAAATCATTTGCCGCATCTTCAACAGACTGTCCTTTTTTCAGCCTTATGTGGTACACTTCGATTCCTTCATGAAATTTTATTACCGTTGCTTCCTGATTC
>CAZBSJ010000190.1:0-3758 GCA_964494165.1 uncultured Nitrospiraceae bacterium | reverse complement strand
CCCCTCTTTCTCCATCTTCATTGCTATCTTGAATCCCTCAAGCTTATCTTTTGTAGCTTCAAACCTTCTTCATCATCTCGTCTTTCATTGATTCGAAGATGGTCTTGATATTTTTCATCGGGCTTACGTCTTCAACCTTGATATCAAGCCCTTTCAATATGTCAGAAAGCATTTTTAAATGACGCTTCTCATCGCTCCGCTATGGAGCGGAACATCTTTTTCCCCACGGAATAGGATGTCTTTTCAGCAGCTTCCCTATAAAACTTTATTGCATCTGTCTCCATCTTAACAGCTATCTCAATTGCATTCATAATCTCTACCCCTTTTATATAATTATAGTAGAAGCACAGAGATTTTCCTATGCCACCTCAGAAATTTTTTGTCTGAGCTTCTTCAGATATTCTATATGCCTGTTTTCCTGCTCCATCATCTCTTTAAACACAACATTTGCATTCGAATCAGATGCTGACTTGGACATCTTGCTGTACAAAGTATATGCCTTGCCCTCAAGTTCGAGCGCAAGTATAAGCGCTCCCATATCATCAATAAAGTCGTACTTTTCGATCCTCTTTTCAAGTTCTTTTACAGGTATGCCTCCTTCTGTTATTGGAGCAGGCGCCTTTTTCTTAAAATTTTCAAAGCTTATCACATCCCTGTCCCCCTGAATCGACTGATAAAGATACTGGATAAATTCCATATGACTTTCTTCCCATGCAGAAAGCTCTTTAAACATCTTTTTTGCCTCCGGGCTTATTGCCTTGCCGGATGCCTGCAAATAGAAATCCATCGTGCCCTTTTCCATCAGATATGCCTCGATTAGAGACTGCATCAGATCTTCTCTGCCTGTTATCATCTTCCAAATCTCCCTTCTTTAATTTAAAGCCTTAAAAGTCTTACATGTCAGGACATAGTATTTGAAAAGATTATCGTTGTGACTCTCTGGGGTCAAAAAAACCGCGAACCGATATTAATACTATGTATTTTACCTGAAGATATCCCTGTGAATTTTAATACGACTCATACTTCACAAACTCTTTCACGTCTCTCCTGAATGCCCTCGGAAGTAATGTCACGCCTTTTCTTAGGTAACCTACTGCAACCAGCATCGGAATAATCTTATCTGCAGGTATCTTAAACTCTTTCTTGATGCACTCCTCATCAAAACCGTCCATCGGATGCGTTTCGAGCCCCAAACCTTTCGCCGCCAACATCAGATTCATCGCAAACAATGACGTGTTCTTAACTGCAAAAAACCTCCTTTGCTGACTATCAGCCTGGCCGTAAAGATTATTAGCCATTCCCTTGTATGTGTCTCTCATATCAGCCTTCATATATCCGAGCTTCTCCCAGCTGTCGAGCATCCTGTCGATATTCTCCTCCATAGCTTTAGGATCAGCAACCATGATAAGCACTGCCGATGCCTCTTCAGCCTTTGGCTGATTAAATGCGCACTGCCTCAATATCTTTTTTCTTTCAGCATCCCTCACCACCACAACCTTCCATGGCTGAAGGTTAAAGGAAGAAGGCGCAAGGTTCGCTATCTCAAATAGTTCCTTAAGCTGCGAATCAGAAATCTCCCTGCCTGTTTCAAAAAAATTAATGGAACGTCTGTCTTTTATTGCCTGAATCACTTCCATGGCTTCCCCCTTATTTAGGGTTTATCTGACCTTTAACAAAATTGTTTTGCTTTATTCTTTCAATCTCTTCCCTCAGCCTGTCATTATCCCTTTTAAGTTCCTTCATCTTCAGCTCTCTGCCGACCGCCATTTCATAAAACTTTTCAAGCTCAGCTATTCTTGTATTGACTTCAGCCTCTGCGAGCCTGCGGTCTGTAATGTCCTTGACATACTCGATAACCCCTGTTGTCTGTAATGTGTCAGAATCTGTCAATGGATAGGTAAAGACCTCCAGCCAGCCCTTTATCCCTTCTGCTCCAATATATGGAACAACCTCAAAAGCCGGCCTGCCGGTCTGTAACGTCTTTATGCTCGGGCAGATATCGCATGGCTCTTTCCGCCCGTGATAAGCCTCATAGCATTTTTTGCCCACAAGCGGCATCTGATGGCTGTACCATCTTTCCATTGTAGGGTTTACCCTCAGGATATTCATATCCTTATCCAGTATGCTGACTCCGTTCTGAATGCTGTCGAGAATATCACTCAGGAACCTTTCCTTTTCTTTCAGTCCTTCTGTGATACGCTCTTTTGTCTTTGCATCCTGTTCGTACATATTCTTCTGGGCTTCCAGCCATAAATCAGACTCTTTTTTCTGCGGCAGATATACAAAATAATAAATACCCGGAGAGATAATCAGCATTAGAGTAATGCTGTCAAATAATATGTGGAGTATCGGATCTTTTACAAAGCCAAGGGCAAGAAATGCCATTATTATGGCCTCTGCAACAAATACGGTAAGCGCTATTCGTACAACATATCCAAGCGGGCTTACACGTTGTGCGCCGTATTTTGCCCTGCCGCCTTTCATTGACTATATTATACCCGTATTCTTAATCTTTCTTATATTTCTCCAGCTCTGCCTTTAATTTTGCTTTTTCTTCTTTCAGCTCTTTCATCTTCAGCTCTCTTGTAACTGCCATTTCATAAAACCTCTGCAGTTCATCCATGCGCTCTTTGATCTCTTTTTCTGCCTGCTTGCGTTCAAGAGCGCTTCCGATAATTTCTGAAAACATGCGCAAAAGGGCAAGATCATCATCACTCCACTTCCACCTGCCAACAATATTATCAAAGCCGACAAATCCGCCAAGCTCTTTCTGACGGAAAAGCGGAAAAACAAGCACTGCCTTCACTCCCTGCCTTTGAAGCTCACGCTTCTCATTCTCTGCCTCAGGCGGCATTTTTGAAACATCTTCTATATTAATTACTTCTTTTTTAATTAATTTTTTTGTCCACCATGGAAACATATCTAAGGGAAGATTTTGAGCCATGTCAATAACCGGCTGCACTCCATCTGCACACCATTCATGAGTATTCTGGAAAAAACTCTTGTTGTCGCCCATAAGAAAAACATATGAACGCCCGGCACCGCTTAATCGGCCGATTGCGGCAAGGGCTTCATTAATAGAAGCGTTAGCATCAAAATTACCCACGAATTGGGAAGAAATTTTGCATACTGTGTTCTCAAAACTAAGCCTTTGTTTGAGCGTCTCTTCTGCCTGTTTTTGTTTTTTCAGCGCATTTTCAAGCTCTCTTACTTTTTCTTCAAGTTTTGACGCAACGACATGGCTGTATTTCCTGAGAAATTCTTCCTCTTCCTGTATGAGTCTCGCAGTAAGAGGCTTCTCTTTTTTATACCTGCATTCTTCAACTATACTGTTCAGCTCATTCCATAACTCCTCGGGTTCTTTGGGTTTAATAATGAACTCTTCAGCGCCGAGTGATATTGCAAGTTCTGCTTCCTTGTATCCCGTATAAACAGCAGAATAAAAGATAAAGGGTATCTTTTTGAGATTCTCATCCCTCTTTAATGTCCGAAGCAACTGAAAACCATCCATCTTTGGCATTAGTGCATCAGAGATGATAAGGTCAGGTTTATATTTTTTTGCCATATTAAGCCCCTCTTCACCATCACCGGCATCAATCACCTCGCAGCCATGCCGTTCAAGATTCATCCTGAGTATCTTCCGGTCATCTGCACTATCCTCGACTATTAAAATCTTCATTTTCGCCTCCTCTGTTTCCTTTCAGAGGCTGTCCCAAAACTGCTTCAATATGCCTTTTTGTCATTCTGAACGAAGTGAA
>CAZBSJ010000189.1:0-3771 GCA_964494165.1 uncultured Nitrospiraceae bacterium | reverse complement strand
TAAAAATCAATCCTCTACGCAAACCAATAAAACATATCGCTGCTGTGGATGCAGGGTTTAAAAATGATGAAGTAACGGGTGCGGTATGCGTCTATGATTATGAAACCCTGGAATTTAAATGTCATGAGACTGCTGTAAGAAAGGCTGATTTTCCATATGTACCGGGTTATCTTACTTTCAGGGAGGGGCCTGTTATCATCGAGGCGCTGAAGAAACTTAAGATTAAGCCTGATGTCATTATATTTGATGGACAGGGCATTGCGCATCCGAACGGCATGGGAATAGCATCTCATATGGGAGTTCTTCTTGATACACCAACGATAGGATGCGCAAAATCAAGACTTGTCGGTTCATTCAAGGAGCCGGGTAAAAAGAAAGGTCAATGGTCACCATTGATATATAATGAGGAGATTGTAGGAGCTGTTCTAAGGACCAGAGATAATATAAGGCCTCTGTTCGTTTCCCCGGGACATAAGATAGACCTAAAGACATCAATCGGGATAGTTCTCAGATGCGCAGGGCCTTACAGAATCCCTCTGCCCCAGAGATGCGCAGACATGCTGACTAAGAAGCCATAATCATCCTGTTTCTGAAATAAAGGATGATATCCACTGTTACCATTAAGGCATTGATTACATATAACCAGACCACATAGTCAAAGTTGTGAAAAATTTTATGGACAATTCCTGCAATATATCCTAATAAGATGATAAATAAGAAGATCACGCTTTTCCCTGCTGTTGTCCTTGATTTGTAAGACTTGTAGATAGAGACAGGCCATGCCGCCCCGAAACAGAGCAGCATTACAATCTCAAAGATACCTTTTGAATTGACTAATAAATCCACGGTTTAAACAGAAGCAACAAATTACATTTAAATCAAAGTATTAAGACAGGAAAGGCTGGTAAAGAATTTTTATACGACACCTTATAAAAAAATCTATCAGCCGAAAACTAATGAACCTTTAACATTTATGGCACTTACAATTGCCATCTTAATATAAGTCGATTATAAAAATTCTGAAACAGCCTTTTCTGTCTCGCTTTTCAATTACAGCAGTCCTGCCCTTTCCATAATCACAGGGACCTTGTCTTCCATGCCGATTGCCATGATATGCACACCGTCGCATACCTTCTCATCCCTTAATTGCTTAATGTGCCTTGCAGTAATGTTCATTCCTGTATCCAGGGCCTTTTCTTTTCCGGCTGCCTTAAGCTCATCAATTAATACCTGAGGGACTCTGATGCCTGGGACATTGTTATTAAGGAAGTTAGCCATTCCTGCAGATTTGAGCACTACAAAGCCGGCCAGAACCTTAACAGGGAATTTCCTTGCGTGCTTCATGAATTCCTTGAATTTATCTATATCGTATATTGCCTGTGTCTGGAAAAATTTTGCGCCTGCCTTAACCTTCTTCTCGAACTTTATCAGCTGCGGTTCTATCGGATTAGACTCTGGAGTTACGACAGCGCCCTGAAAGAAATCCGTCTTGCCTTTAAGCTCATTGCCTGTCATATCCTTGCCGTTATTAAGACCGTCCACGATCTTAAGAAGCTGCACTGATTCAACGTCATAAACAGGTTTTGCGCTTTTGTGGTCGCCGGCAGAGACATGGTCTCCTGTCATGCAGAGAACATTCTTTATGCCTAATATGCTTCCGCCAAGCAGGTCTGACTGAAGCCCTATCCTGTTGCGGTCGCGGCATGTCATCTGGAGTATCGGATCGAGTCCGTTTTCCATTGCTATCTTGCAGACAGCCAGGGAGCAGATGCGCATCACTGCTGACTGATTGTCAGTGACATTCACGGCATCGAGTTTGCCTTTGAGAAGTCCCATGTGATGAATCATCTCTTTTATATCAGTGCCCTTTGGCGGGCCTACCTCAGCGGTAACAACAAACTTTCCGGAATTCAACGCGTCTCTGAAGCTCATTTTTTCTTTTCCTCCCTTGCAACGAATGTCCTGGGTTTTTGTGCTGCAGACCAGTCTTTTGCCTCTATTGTAGTCTCACAGAGTTCCTGTAGACGATCAAGCTTTTTCATCCTCTCATATATCCTCACCCACGCGCATTTTACATCAGGGCTTATCTCGCAATGGCCGTCCTTGCATCCGCCGCATGGGCCGTTCAAAAGGCCTTTTGGGCAGGCTGTTACAGGACATATCCCGCCTGTTTTATCAAGAATGCATTTTCCGCACAGAGAGCATCTTTCATCAAAAAACTGGAGGCGTGTCATATTGCCAAGGAACATGCTGTCATTGGCAGCATAAACAGGCTTATCATCATAAAGCTCGACTGCTGTCTGAGTGCCTGCGCCGCATGACATTACGATTATGCAGTCAGCCTTTTCAACCGATTCTTTTAAGGGCTTTAATTCAACTTTTGTGCCCAGAACCTGGCATCCTGTCTTTGCCACAAAACTCCCGGTTACGGATTTTCCCTCAGCCTCCAACGCCTCTTTCATCGCCTTAAGTTCAGGCTCTCCGCCTGTGCCGCAAAGCGTAGCGCATTCTGAACAGCCGAGCAGGAAGAAGTTTTTATAGCCCTTAATATTCTCCATCAGTTCCTTAAAATCCCTTTTCTTGGTAATAATCATATACTCATCTCCTCTCAAGAAACTTTTTTGCAAAGTTGGATTTTTATTATAACGGGATTGACTGATAAAAATAAATATTTTCCTGAAGAATGTCCATGAGATAATGATATAATTGAATCAATAATACTAATAAAAAGACGGAGGTGGCTTATGCTTGTCATAGCAGAAAATCTTAATACCAGGAATAAGCAATACATGGAAGCAGTTAAAAAAAGAGACATTAAGACCATAGCCCGGCTTGCAAAAGAACTATCTGACGCAAAACCGGACATGATAAATCTGCAGTGCTCGCTCGATGGAGTTGGAGATGAAGACGCATTGCCAATGGTTGTGCAGGTTGTTGAAAAAGAGACGGGTCTCCCTCTTTCTCTTGATTCAAGGAATATCAGCGCTTTGAAAAAAGCGATATCTCTTTGTACAAAGCCGCCTTTGGTAAACTATGCCTCGGCATCAGAACCAGAGGACAGAAAATCGCTTCTGTCTTTGGTAAAAGACAAGAATGTCAGCCTTGTTATAAGGGCCTCAAAGGGTGTTGTCCCGACTTCCCTCGAGGCAAAGCTCCAGATAATCGAGGAACTGCTGGAAGACGCAAATGCCGCTGATATACCGAATGAAAGGCTTTTTGCAGACCCCTCTGTGGTACATATCGGAGGGGGCATGGGACAGGAACATCTCGTTAATTCTCATGAATGCATACTTGCCCTGAAAGAGATGGTGGATCCTCAGATAAACACAATAGCATGGATATCCAACGTCTCAACAGGAATGCCAAAAACGGCAAAGACAAGGGTAAACTCTGCATTTCTTAGCTATCTTGCTGGCGCAGGTTTAGACGCTGCAATGGTTGATGTGCTTGATCCTGAGATGAAAAAGGCAATATATTTGATAAAGTCCTTCAGGGATGAAGTTATATTTTCACCTGCAGACATATCATAAAAACAGTTGAAAGTTTGTAGTTAAAAGTTCCAAAGGAGATTAATTAGGGTTGAAGATTGCCTATTTTGACTGCTCTTCCGGCATAAGCGGCGATATGTGCCTCGGTGCGCTTGTGGATGCCGGAGTGCCTGTAAAAAAGCTTGAAAGCAAACTAAGAAAAATCCCGATAAAGGGATGGGATTTGGAATTAAAAAAAGTTAAACGGGCAGGATTCAGGGCAACAAAAGTAGATGTAGTTCAA